>JBBAFS010000042.1:0-14791 GCA_041655255.1 Sphaerochaetaceae bacterium | reverse complement strand
CCCGTCTCTTCAAATTCAAAATCGATATTACGTGAGGAGGGAAGCACTAGGGCATGGGGCGTTAAGAGCTGTTCTAACTCTATACGTTTGTGTTCGTTGTTACTTGCAAGCAGAAAATCCATGTGCTCAAGATACTTGTTTTACTCATATTCGTCCACCAGGTTTTTAAGATATTTCTTCATCACCGAGAGGCCAGAATCGACTGTTCCTTTGGGCATATTCAGCTGTTTCGCTATGTTTGAATGGGTGACATGATTTGGTCTTGTCCGTAAATCTTCAATACTTTTTCTAAAATAGCTGGCACTACGATCATAGCTCTGCTCTAGTTGCTTCACTAAAAGGGGATCTGCATGCATCTGTTTAAATAGGTGGAGTTCTTGTTGTAAGTGCTCTTTCATATGATAATGTTTGTTTTTAATCTCAACGAGGCGTTGGGTTCGCGCTCGTTTTACCTCTGATTGTTGATACACCCCACTGATCATCTTTGCCAAAGTGGACTCTTTTATCCCAATGAATTCAGATAAAAAGGTAATCTGAGAAGGGTGCAGTTCATCAGCACATAATAAGATTATCTGTAAAAGTCTTGTTTTATAGACACTGCTCTCTTTAATCTTCTTTTTGAGTTCGTCACATAATTCGCTCTTATCACTCCACTTTTGTGGATCAACTTTATACTCTACTTGTTGATTACTCACAAGTTGTTCATCTAACTCATCAACGGTACTAAAAAGGGCGTTATGACGTCGCATGCGCTTTCTTTTACGACTCATAAACATTTTTGATTGTAAAAAGGCGACTTTCTTCACATATGATTCAAACGAAAGAACGTCATAAGTGAAATTATGAATGAGCGATACAATCCTATTTTCCATCGAAAGGAGGAATTCTAGTGCCTCTTCACTAGAGAGTGTCTTTACTCTCACTGGGTAGGTGTAGACAATAATACGAGTTTGATCTTGAAGGTATGCATAAAGAGCACGTTGATCCTTTTTTGAACGGATGTTACTTTGGTAGTCTAATACCTGTTGTGTTAACAGTGTTTTCATATAAAGTTCCTCCTGAGAGGAACCCTATAGAGCAACTTCTATGCCATGTTACAACTTCAAGACAATTATAATCCTGCTTCAATACTCGCAATAAGGCGTGTTTTTAACTCTTCTAAAGAAGACTCTACGGTAGCCCCAGCGGCTTTTTTGTGACCACCACCACCATACTCAACACTGATTGAACCAACATCGATAGCACTGTAATGTGAGCCTCTAAAGCCAACTTCCCATACACCTTCATCAATAAATTTTATGTAGAGGGCTGCTTGGACTCCATCGATACCAAGAAGATGGGCATATAAGGCATCAGTAGGTCTTTCAGATTCACCAAAGCGTTCAAGATCTTGGGGATCTTCGACAACGACAAGGAGTCTTCCATCGAGATGGACTTCAATACTTTGCAATAACTTACCTAAAAAGAGACTACTAGCGAGACTGTTTCCCCCCTCCATTTGAGAGAAAATCTCATTAGGGGAGACCCCTTTATCGACTAACTCACCCACAAGGGCGAATGTTTCACCTCGGTAAGGGCCAATAAATTTAAAAAATCCAGTATCGGTAGCTAAGCCAAACAAGAGATGTTCGGCAACATCAGTGGTAATTTCAATGTCTAATGCTTTAAAGATTTGCATGATCACTAGCGTTGTTGAAAAGCTTTTAGGGACGATGTAAGAGAGATCTCCAAACGGTTTACCAGAAGCATGGTGATCAATAGTAAGGATGGTAAGTCCTTCAATCTCTTCACTTAAGTATCCAATACGATCAATAGTTGAACAATCGACCATCACCACTAAGGGATTACGATCATAGAGTTCTTGTGAGATGTGAGCTGAGAATCTCTTTTCGTAGGAACGAATCTCTTTACGTTGAAAAGGTCCAGCATTCACGAGGTGGGCTTCACAACCCAAACTTTGAAGGAGCTTTTGCATCGCTATTTGAGAGTGGATACAGTCCCCATCTGGACCGACATGCCCAATTATCACAGCAACTGTTGCGGCTTTGAGGGCCTCAAGCACTTTTGGGGGAACATCTGGGTAGACAAACATCCTCTCTTCCTTACGCTATTTGATCTTTACGGGACTCTAGTCGTGGTAATATTGACTTTTCAACTGTTTCACGACTGACAATAACCCTTTTGATCTCTTTACGTGATGGGAGATCGTACATCACATCAATCATAATTGACTCAACAATGGATCGGAGTCCTCGGGCTCCCGTCTTTTGGGCAATTGAGCGTTCAGCAATGGCATTTACCGCCCCCTCTTCAAAGATCAATTCGACATCATCGAGTTTCAAAGAGGCAGTGTATTGTCTAATAATTGAGTTCTTTGGTTCAGTCACAATTCGAATAAGGTCGTGTTGTGAAAGGCTATTTAAGCCAACTTGAATTGGTAAGCGTCCAATAAATTCGGGAATTAATCCGAACTTAATAAGATCATCAGGATGTAGCTCTTTAAACAGTTTAGCAATTTCTCGATCTTTTTGACCGATAGGATTAGAACCAAAGCCCATTTGATGAGAAGCCACTCGCTTTTCAATGAGTTTATCTAAACCAACAAAAGCACCACCACAGATGAAGAGAATGTTACGAGTATTAATCTTAAGCATCTCTTGATTTGGGTGTTTTCTCCCCCCTTGGGGAGGGACAGAAGCTTCGGTACCTTCGATGATTTTTAGTAATGCTTGTTGTACACCTTCACCTGAAACATCACGGGTAATTGAGACGTTTTCCCCTTTTTTGGCAATTTTATCAATCTCATCAATAAAGACGATTCCATGTTCTGCTGCTTGGATATCATCATTAGCGTTTTGAATGAGCTTTAAAAGGATATTCTCTACATCTTCACCAACATAGCCAGCTTCGGTAAGTGTTGTAGCATCAACAATGGCAAATGGAACTTGAAGCTTTTTAGCCAATGTTTTAGCTAAGAGTGTTTTTCCTGTCCCTGTTGGACCAATCATTAAGATGTTTGATTTGTCCATCTCAAGGCCATCGGCTTGGAAATGATCTTGGAATTTGACCCGTTTGTAGTGGTTGTACACCGCCACCGAGAGGACCTTTTTAGCATCATCTTGGCCAATGACATAATCATCGAGATATTCATGAATCTCTTTAGGGGTAGGAATCTCACCTAAAAAGTCATTCGTGGTAACTTCATACGAGGGATCTGCTTTAAGGATATCGTTACAGGTATGGATACAATCTTCACAAATAGACACACCAGGGCCGTCAATGAGTCGCTTTACCTCTTTGGTACTTCGTCCACAAAAGGAGCAAACTTTACTATTGCGTGCCATCTTTATAAACTCCTTTCCATTATCTGGTCGGCAAGACCGTAATCGACTGCCTCTTGTGCTGAGAAGAAATAGTCCCTTTCGAGATCTTGGGCAATAAGCTGAGGGTCTTTGCCGGTATGATGGGCAAAGTAGTCGATACTTAATTGTTTAATTCGTAATAATTCTTTGGTATGAATGGCGATATCTGAAACTTGACCGCCAACACCACCCCAAGGTTGGTGAATCATCACCCTTGAAGAGGGGAGAACATATCGTTTTCCTGCTGTTCCTGCTGCTAAAAGTAGAGCTCCCATAGAAGCTGCTTGACCTAAGCAAATTGTTTGTACTTCACTGCGGATATATTGAATCGTGTCGTAGATAGCCAAACCTGCAGTAACACTTCCCCCTGGGGAGTTAATGTACAAACTGATATCTTTTGTTGGATCTTCAGACTCTAAAAAGAGGAGTTGAGCAACAACTAAGTTTGCAATTGTTGATGTAATCTCCTCTCCTAAGATAATAATTCGATCACGAAGTAATCGACTGTAGATATCAAAAGAGCGTTCTCCTGCCCCCGATTGTTCAATGACCATGGGCACGAGTGCTGCTTGTTCGTTGATGTGGTGTTCTACCATGCTATACTATCCCTCAATTAGGAAAAATCTTCGGCAATGAATTCATTGTATGATAACTGTTTGCCTTTCTTTGTCTTATTGTTCTCAATTAAAAAGTCGTTTGCTTTAGTGGTTTTAAGTTCATCTTCAATAATGGATTTGTAATATGAGAGGGTATTCTCATCTTCAACTCCAGGAAGTTGAGCTTCAACTTCTTTAGTAACTTCAGCTTCATCGACTTCAAATTTCTCTTTCTCTTTAATTTTTTCAATGAGCAATTGAACGCGGAGAGATTTTTCCGCATCCTCACGCCATGTGTTTGTGAGATCTTCTTTTGTTTGACCTTGGAAGGAGAGGAATTGAAGAGTTTGCTCTTCACCCATACCCGTTTGGCTAATAAAGCGTCTCCAAGCCGATTCAACTTCAACATCGACCATGGAAGAGGGGACACTGATGGTGACACTCTCTAACATCTTATCGGCAATCGCTTCAAGAGTTTTTACTCGAAGGCGGTTATCGACATCTTTTTGTAATCGTTCTTTGGTCGCTTTTTTCAGATCATCAAGAGTCTTGTACTCCTCACTAACGTCTTGGGCTAGTTCATCATCCAAAGCTGGGACATCACGATACTTCACTGCTTTAATATTCACTTTGAGGGTAACACTTTTACCAGCATACTCACTATATTTGTAATCTTCAGCAAACGTTTTAGTAATCTCAGTCTCATCACCGTTGGTTAAGCCAATGACATCATCATCCATCTCAAAGAGATTTGTGCCACTACCGACAGTAAAGACGAAATCACTTCTTTTAGTCTCTTCTAGTTCTTCTTTGTTCTCATCTAATTCCACAAAGTCGACAGTGACAATATCGTCTTTCTCGATTTTGCCCTCTTTATCAACGACCATGGCATTTTGTTGACGAAGAGTTTCAAGTTCACTGTTAATGACCTCATCGTCGATGGTGACTGAAGGAACTTCAACCTCTAAGTCGGTGTATGCAGGTAATTCAAATTGAGGAAGGACATCGTATGTTACACTAAAAGTAAGATCATCTTTCAAATCAAGTGCAATTTTTTCTTCATCTAGTAAAGCGGGGCTACTGTAAGGTAAAGGACGATATTTTTCTTCTACTTTATCTAAAGCCGCTTGAACTGCTTCATCGATTGTAGTAAAGACACTCTCTTCTTTAAGAGAGTCTCCAAATTTTCTCTCTAATACTGAAGCAGGGACTTTCCCTTTTCTAAAGCCTGGAAGCTGAAGTGACTTCATATATTTTTGTACAACCGACTGATAGCGCTCATGAAGAGCAGCTTTTTCGACGGTAACTTCTAATGAAACAGCTGAGTTTTCAAGTTCTTTAACAGTTTGCTTAACAATCATCGTGATTATTCCTATTCCTTCTTCTTTAATCTATCTATAGTAAGCATCATGAAGCCTACTGGCAACTGATGGGCATCCTAACAAAAACAACAAAAAAAAGCGACCCGAAACCGAGTCGCACCACAGAAGCGAGAAACGGGATTCGAACCCGCGACATCCACCTTGGCAAGGTGGAGCTCTACCACTGAGCTACTCTCGCATAACGTAAGCGATTTTACCAAAGTTACACAGTGAAGGTCAAGTGCGAGAGGAGGGACTTGAACCCTCACACCTAAGGTACTAGATCCTAAGTCTAGCGTGTCTGCCAATTCCACCACTCTCGCAGTGGCACCCACCTTCTTTGGATGTAGATGCTTGTCCATGAGCCACATAGGGATTGAACCTATGACCCGCAGATTAAGAGTCTGCTGCTCTACCAACTGAGCTAGTGGCCCATTGTATCTGAAAAAAAACAACGCGTCCGGCAGGATTCGAACCTGCGACCTACGGATTCGAAGTCCGGAACTCTATCCAGCTGAGCTACGGACGCAAGGCAACTATCCATAATAAGTAGCTAGCTGCTAGGGTGGATGACGGGATTCGAACCCGCAACAACCAGGACCACAACCTGGTGCTCTACCATTGAACTACATCCACCGTTATACAAATCAACATGTGTGAATTTGCCTGATTGTCGCTCTTTTGTCAAGAGCGAGAGCGTATTTAACTCTTGGTAGCGAGAGCGTATTTAACTCTTGGTATATGAGATAAGAGCAACTCGCTCTTTCCACGCTAATTGCTGGTCGGCTAACTCCCCAACATCGACAGGCAGGGAGAGTCGTTTGAGATCGTCTTCGCTAAAGCTTCGCACTGTTGTATATGAGTAGGTGTCAACAACTTCAAAGCCTTGATAAAACTCTTTAAGATCAGTAAGTGAGTATGAGTTTGTGTCTTCGTATGAAGAAAGAGTCTTCTTTTTCTCTTCATCGGTGAGAAAATCACTCAAAGAAGAACTCTCTTGGCTAAGGTACTCAACACATACGATTGTTCCCCCTTGCGAAAGAGTGTCTAAAAGAGATGTGAGAATCTGAGGATCTTTGTGGGCCTCTTTGTAGAGATTTCTTGAAATAATGAATTCACATGTAAGACCTTTTTCAATGAAGCTAAAAAGATCTTTAAGAGGGGAGTAGATAATCGTGGGTCGGTCTAACTCATCAAGGAGGCTACTGTAAGAGTGTAGGTGTTGTTGATGTGAATCGACAGAGCTGTGAGCTATAACGAGCCCCTCAGGAACACGTCGTAGGGCTTCCCATACAAACAAACCATGACCACTGTTGATCACCAAAACACGGTCACTTCTTTGTAGTGAAATGTGATGAAAGACTTTCTCACGTAAGGTGAGTTGGTAATCAGCTGCGTGTTCATCGACACGAGTGATGAAACGATTTCGTAGAGATGAGTCGCTAAAAGAGAGTTGCTCTTTTTCTGAAGATAACTCCACTTCCATCAACGCCTCACGAATAGAGGTGATATGATGGCTAATCTCTTTTTCGTACCCTTGGTTTGAAGGGTAGTAGAACATCCTCTTTTGCAGATGGCTTGGGAGGTATTGTTGAGCAACAAAGTGATCTTTATACGCATGGGGGTAGAGATATCCCTCTCCATGGCCGAACCCTTTTTGATCACGTGAAGGGTCTTTAAGGTGATTAGGAATAGAACTCTGCTCTTGTTCAACAGCTTTAAGGGCGTCAAAAAAGCCCATAGTAGAATTAGATTTAGGGGCAGTGGCAGCATAGATGGTGGCATGAGCTAATAAAAAACGACCCTCAGGTAATCCAATACGATCATAAGCTGAAGCATTAGCTTGAACAACAACGAGTGCTTGTGGATCGGCAAGACCGATATCTTCGGCGCAACTAATCAACAATCTTCTGAAAATAAAGCGAGGATCTTCTCCACCACGAATCATGCGAGCTAACCAATACAACGCAGCGTCGACATCACTGCCACGAATAGATTTAATAAAGGCACTGATGACATCAAAGTGGTAATCTCCCTCTTTGTCGTAGAGGACTACTTTTTGTTGAATACTTTGTTCAGCAGCTTCTAACGTAATGAATAAAGACTCACCTTCAGGGGGAGGAAATAATTCAGTTGAGGTCTCTACTGCCAACTCTAATGCATTTAATAACGAGCGAGCATCTCCATTTGCTATCTCAATGAGATGCTCTAAAGCACCCTCTTCAAACTCAATGCTATACAATCCATACCCACGAGTGGGATCATTAAGTGCTTGTAAAGCTACTTCGTGTAATTCATCTTGTGTTAAAGAGGTGAGTTGAAATATCCTTGAACGAGAGACAAGAGCTGCATTGACTTCAAAATAGGGGTTTTCAGTTGTCGCTCCAATTAAAATACAGGTCCCATTTTCGACCCATGGTAAAAGTGCATCTTGTTGACTTTTATTCCATCGATGGACCTCATCGATAAATAAGATAGTCTTTTTTCCATACAACGAACGACGCTGTTGAGCTTGCTCGATTTCATAGCGAAGTTCTTTAACTCCACTTAATACGGCATTGAGAGTTGCAAAATGAGACTTTGTTGTATTGGCAATCACCCGAGCAAGGGTTGTTTTACCTGTCCCAGGAGGACCATACAAAATGATTGAAGAGATTTGATCAATTTGGATCGCTCGTCGAAGCAACTTCCCTTTTCCTAAGATGTGTTGTTGTCCAATGTATTCATCTAAAGAGCGTGGTCTCATTCGATACGCTAAAGGAGAGTGGGTGTTCTTCTGCTCTTTCTCAAAAAGATCCATAGCACGAGTATAGAAGAGGGCGAATCTTTAGTAAAGTTTATCGTTCAAAAAGGGTAATCAATGAATCGTCGTATGCTGGGGCCATTGTCCGAATAAGAGCTTCTTGTTTTGCCATCTCTAGAAATAAGAGATTCACATACTGTTCACTAATCAGTAAAAATGGAGAATCTACTACCTGTGGTTCATACTCTTGGTGTAATAAATAAGCGTGAGAGCGTTGGTAGATATCGACGATATGTTGAAGATGGGTCCACACTTCGCTAGCTTGTTGGGCATAATTCTCTTTCAATGACGTAGCAACAAATGTAGTTAACTTAGAACGTATTGTGGAGTCGATAAGTGTAGTTACAGCATCCACCTCCCCTTGAATGATGAGATAAGGGTGAGAGATGGTTAACTCATTGTCGATTGATTGCTCAATAAAAGAGCGTACGGCTCCACTTAAGGCTTCCCACGAATCGTTGATGTGTAATGTGAAAAGATGAAAGAGGTAGTTTACTCCTGGAATATTCTGATCAAGTTCTCTTTCCAATGTACCAAAAGTCTCCTCCTTAAGATGAATTTCTTTTACTGATGAGTTTATGAGTAGAGCCATCTCCTTTACTGCCGCTACTCCCATCTCAATTTCAGTAGCGCTATGCTCTGTAGGAGGGATACTACGACAAGAAAAAAGAGTGAAAGTTGTGATACTTATACCTACAAAGAGGATAATTGGGTGTATTAAAAGTCTTCGCTTACGCATAAAGAAAGTATATCATAATAATAGATGTGTACGTCTACTTTGATTGACGATTTACGATAAATGAGTGACATTGTATACATACTTGTATTGAAGGAGTTCCTTGATGGTTGATAAAAGAACAAGCATTCTACAATCGGTAGAATTACGTGAACAGTCGATTCTTAAAAACGTCTATATGTGGATGACGTTAGGGCTCACTGCCACTGCAGTTGTCGCTTATGCAGTTGCCTCTTCCCCTGCTTTGATGAGTCTGTTTTTGGGGAGCACTTTTGGCTTTATGTTTATCATTATTGCCCAATTTGGGTTAGTTATTTATCTTTCCAGTCGATTACAACACATGAGTTCAACAAGTGCTATTGTTGCTTTTATAGGGTATGCCATTCTTACAGGCATTACCTTCTCATCACTGTTTTACGTCTACAGCGGTCAATCAATCAGCCAAGCGTTTTTCACTGCAGCACTCTTATTTGCTGGGATGAGCTTATATGGGATGACCACAAAAAGAGCTTTACACTCTATCGGACAATATTTGATTATGGGATTGTGGGGAGTAATTGTCATCTCTATTATCAACATGTTTATTAAAAGTTCAGCTTTAGAGTTAGGAATCTCCTTTTTAGGAGTAATCCTCTTTTTAGGGCTCACTGCCTGGGATACACAAAAGATTAAACAACTGAATGATTCATACGGGAGCGAGATGGATGAACACACCTATATTAAGCTCTCAATTATGGGAGCCTTGATGCTTTATCTTGATTTGATTAATATCTTCCTCTATCTATTAAGAATTTTTGGACGCCAAAGAGATTAGAGGGGGAGAGTGTGGATGCATTAAGCGCCATGAAAAAGAGAGTAGCAGTACGAGAGTTTTTACCAAAACAGATCTCAGATGAAGATATTACCACTATTGTTGATGCTGGATTGAATGCAGCGACATCGATGAATCGCCAATCGTGGTTTTTCACTGTGGTACAACATAGTGAAACTCTTAAAGCTATCAGCGGTGCGGTAGGGTATAAGTTAATCGAAAGTGAAATCCCCTCGTTAGTAGAGCGTGCCCAAAGTAGTGGTTTTAGTAGTTTTCACCATGCTCCAACAGTAATTTTCATCTCAAGTGATCACTCACGTTACTCATTAGCTGACTGTGCAAATGCTGCACAAAACATGTGTAATGCAGCTACAGCTTTGAATATCGGTTCATGTTATATCTCCTCATTTGTTCAAGCATTGGATCACCCATCCTTACGCTCCGTCATTGAGAAATTTGACCTTCCCGAAGGGTATAGACCTACCTTTGCAGTTGCTTTGGGATATCCAGCTCATCAACCACAAAAGAAAGAGCGTAAATGGAAAGTCTCTTATATTAAAGAGTAGAACAATTAAGGTCCCCAAAAAGGGGACCTTAATAAGTGCAATTATCTTTCTCTTAAAGAGCAACGACAGAGAGCAACATCATATCATTGTCTTGAGATACTTCGGTATATGTGTCGTGAACATTTGAATAGAGGTGGTAATCACCACACTCAGGACAATACTCAAAATACGTATGAGCTTCGACGTAGGCGTGTATGACTAATGTTGATTGACTAACGATGCGGGCGAACACAGAGCTTCCACTTATGAACAGTGAGATTATCAGAATGATGATTAAGAAAGCTCTCTTTCTTCCCACGCCACTTCCTCCAAACTTCTAACCTAACTATAGTATACGACTGGACAATTCAATCGTCAATAGCTAATTACTTATTATATAAGGAGTTAACTGTATGACAGATGTACTAACAATTCATAGAAAGAGGAGTAAAAGGAGATTTTTTAGATAACGGTATCAGAGGTAAAACCCAAAACATATGACATCATGTAATAAGTATAAATGGCTCTCTAGGGGCCCTTTGAGCGGTGGAAGTCGAATTTGTCCTTTCGAGGTGTCTTGAGATGACATCAGTCAATATCACATTAGGGGGTAAAAAACATCAGTGAAAATGGTATAGGTTGTGAAAAAATAGAGATCTTTATTTGTTAAGATTGGAGCATAGTAACAGCATTAAGCTCTAAAGCTTCTTTAAGGGCGTCAAATCCCTCTTTCTCAGTTTCAATAAAAAACCGTCTTCGCCCAATATGTTCAGCATAGTGGGCATCTGAACTTTGAATGACTGTGTAAGGTCCTGTATCAACGGTGGGGGGATACGCTATTGATTCAACAGCCGAATAGGGTAGTGGTGGTAAAAACCCTAAGTTACTAATAACACTATTAGCATGTCGGTCGATATGAGCGGGGATAGCCAAAGCTCCTAAGTTGAGACTTTTGAGAACCAACTCATCGTATGAGATATCGGCAGGTCCATATAAAAAGAGATCTAACTCTTCAAGGACTTCTCCTTCAACATCGACAACTAGTTCATGACCAAAAAGACGGCTATTATTTTTTAAAGGGGGCAAAAGAGATTCGATCCATGTGCCAAAGTCCATCGCCTCCTCGAGGGTTTTAAACAACGAAAGAAGGTGGATTTCTTCAATCGTCGTTGTTTCAATACCAAAAATTGGAGTAATGCCTGCAATCTCACATGCTTGAGAAAAAGCGGGGAGATTGCGAGTTGAGTTATGATCTGTTAACGCAAGGATATCGATTCCCTTATCGAGCGCTTCAATTGCAATGACCGCGGGAATCATATCATCACTAGCACAAGGAGAGAGGCAACTGTGAGTGTGCACATCGATGCACTTTCTCATCTACATAAGCCCCAGCAACTGAGCAATTTTATAACTACTGACAAATTGAGAATCAGTTGTACTTAAGATAGCAATATTTTCCTGATCGGCAGCTTCAATCATATCGTCATTGGGAGTACGACCATTACATAAAATAATAGCGGGCATCCCTATTAAAGAGGCGACTGCAACGCTGTTTTTATGAGCTTGAATGGTAATCAAAAGACTCCCTTCTTCAGCATTTCCCATCACATCACTGAGTAAATCACTCGTATAGGCACCACTGAAGGTGTGAGAGATTTCTTTGCTCGTTAATTGTGTATACCCTAATTTCTCTAATACAGCTGTGAGTTTAGTCATCTTCGTTCTCCTTGGTTTGTTGTTGTAATGCAATAGTACTCGTTACAATTGTCCCTTTGGTGCTACTGCGAATAGTAAAATCGTCACTGACTGATTGGACATTCGGCAGACCCATTCCAGCTCCAAAGCCAAGGGAGCGAATCCACTCAGTGGCAGTGGAAAACCCTTGGGTCATGGCATCTTCGACACTTTCGATTCCTGGGCCTCGGTCCTCACTAATAATAAGAACTTCATCAGGACCATATTGGGCAATAATTCTCCCTCCATTGGAGTGAACAACAATGTTCATCTCTAACTCATATGAGGCAATTGCCGCTCGGCGAATAATTTGGGAAGGAACATCGTTTTTCTTAAGCCACTTTTTTATCTCAGTAGAGGCAAAACCGGCATTCTCAAAATCGTGTTTTAAAATAGCGAACGATTGAATATGTTTTGTCATCCCCTCACTGGTGAGGGTATGTTGATTCATCCGTTCTAAATTTTCTACCTCTTTATTCATCTCGACTAGCAATCGTGATGAGATATCACGAGTAGTGACCATACCTACTAACTCTTTATGTTTGTTTAATACAGGAAAACGGTGGTAGCGGTATCGATCAAAATAGCTGATGGCAAAACTCACCGGCATATCCTCTTCTAGGACAATGAGCTTTTTTGTCATATGCTTTTCAACCACGTCGTTTATATAACCGTAATCGAGTGCTTGCATGATATCATCCATGCTCACAATCCCTAACAACCGTTTTTTCTGAGCTACGGGAACCCCAGTAATTGAGTGTTCTCGCATCAGGTGTTGCACTTCTCGCATCGTACTTGTACGAGAGACACTTTTGACATCTTTGGTCATCACATCCTTTACCTTCAATCGGTAAATGAGTTCCAAAATCACCGTTGGAGAGTTGTATGTGTTAATAGGAATAACTGCCATAGTATGGAGTATACACTGTCCTTTGTACTTGAGAAAGCTTAAGCTCATCGCTATAGTGGACCAATGAGTGAAAAAGAGAGAAAATTAGCACATCTGTTAGTCAATTATTCGATTAAATTGAAAAAAGGGGAGAGTTGTCTGATCAATGCAATTGATGTTCCCTCTTCCATGGTCGAATACCTTATCGAAGAAGTGTACGCTGTAGGAGCCTACCCAGTGGTGAATGTAAGTACTATCACCATCGATCGGGCAATGGTAAAAGGCTCTACACAAGAGAGTTTATCTCATTGGGCAACAATTGATTCGTATCGGATGAACAACGTCGATACCTTTATCGGAATCCGAGGGATTGTAAATCCACGAGAGTTAGCCTCCCTTACTGAGCAAAACCAACTCTATATGAAACACTACGACACCCCAGTACACCATGATATTCGGATACCTCACACAAGGTGGGTCGTTCTCCGTTATCCAACGCTATTGATGGCGTATCAAGCAAATCTCTCATTTGAAGAGTTCACCACCTTCTTTTATAAAGTCACCACTGAAGTCGATTATCCAAAGATGAGAAAGGCGATGGAGAAAGCTAAAATCTATTTAGATCAAGCCGATATGGTTCATATTACCGGAAAAGGGACTGATTTAAGTTTCTCTATTAAAGGGATGGGCTCCATTGTTTGTGCAGGGGAAATGAATATCCCCGATGGTGAAATTTATACAGCACCAATTAAAGAGAGCGTCAATGGAGTTATTACATATAACACTCCATCTACATACAATGGACATCTTTTTAGTGATATCTCCTTTACAATTGAAAAGGGGAAAATTGTACAAGCCACTTCTGATGATACAGAACTCTTAAACAAGATATTAGATACCGATGAGGGTTCCCGCTACTTTGGGGAGTTTGCCTTAGGGTGTAACCCTGCCATATTAGAGCCGATGGATAACACCCTCTTTGATGAAAAAATTGCAGGTTCGTTCCACTTTACTCCAGGAATGGCATACGAAGATTGTGATAACACAAACCGTAGTAGCATCCACTGGGATTTAGTACACATCCAACGCCCCGAGTACGGAGGAGGAGAGATTATCATTGACAACGAGTTAATAAGAAAGGATGGACGATTTGTCCACCCCTCTTTTACTGACCTTAATTTTGATTAATATTCGGCGTTAAAAACAACGGTCCTATTTTGATACATAATAATGCGGTGCTCTAAGTGGGCTTGAACAGCTCTAAAGAGCACTTGGCGCTCCACATCTTTACCAACCCGCTTTAACCCTTCGGGGGTAAGTTCGTGATTCACTCTCACCACATCTTGTTCAATAATAGGGCCTTGATCGAGATCCTCACTTGCATAGTGAGCGGTTGCCCCAATCATCTTAACTCCCCTTTGATATGCCCTCATATACGGATTTGCACCTTGAAAGGCGGGTAAAAATGCGTGGTGGATATTAATCACTTTCCCCCACCACTCATTGACAAATTCAGAAGAGAGTACTTGCATGTATCGAGCAAGGACAACTAAGTCGATGTCATGCTTTTTAAGAAGATTACGAACAAGAGCTTCTTGTTCACTCTTTTTCCCTTTTTCGATAGGAAGGTAGTAATACGGAATTCTAAATTGCTTGGCAATTGATTCACATGTTCGGTGGTTACTGATAATCAAAGGGATATCACATACCAAATCACCTTCGTGATGGCGACTGAGCAGATCAAATAAACAGTGGGTAGGCTTACTTACCAGTAGTGCTACACGACTACGATAATCGCTGAAATAACACTCCCAGGTGAGTTCTAACTCTTTGGCAAAGTTACCAAATTCCTCTTTAAATGCCTTACGAGTTGTGTGTAAATCGGCACAATCGAGCTCTATTCTCATATAGTAGTGATTTGAGCGGGTATCTGAGTGAGTTTGTGAGTGGAGAA
>JBBAFS010000041.1:0-15101 GCA_041655255.1 Sphaerochaetaceae bacterium | reverse complement strand
TTTTGCTTGCTAATTTGATCAATCAATTTTATTATGTCCTTGTAGTTGTTCATATGGCGTGCTTAAATTACCTCTGGTTTTTTGGCACGCTTTTTTTGTTCTTAAACCTTCGTTAGACGACAAAAAATGTCGTTTCTCCTTATATCTCAAATACTTAACTAACTCATTAAATATTCTATCGCTAAAGATAACCAAACGTGTAGACTGGATACTTTTATAGTGGTGTCTCCATTTCATCTATTAGCTTGAATGAATCACTACATCAAAACTTTTTCAATCCTCGTTGTCCATTATTTAATAAAGAAACTCCAGAACGAGATGGATAGCAATCTGAGTAACAATATATTACACTTGACGATTATAGATAACCAAACATGCTAAAGAAAACAACCCTCAGGTAGTGAAGACATAAGGGGTAACACCGTAGCCGGCCCATGTCCGCCTACGGAGTTACTCCTTGCTTTCTCCTTGATTCGCTATACTGTGCAACACTTTACGTAATTTCATCGTTTTTTGCGAGAAGTAGGGCACAAAGCTTCACCTTTTTACTACAAAGCAGTCGTGGGAAAAGGAACTGACCTAATACTCTGGATCTGCTACCATTAATTATCGACGACGTTCTTACAAGTCTCAGCGAGCTTAAACGGGGTGGATACTTTTATAGTGTTTCGCTCATAAATCTCACCTTTTTTACTTGACATACTTCGCATTCTAAGTCTTGCTATTAGTTCTTAACTAAAAAACATAGTGGTCTAAATGAAAGAATATATCGTAATTAAAGGTGCATCTGAACACAACTTAAAGGGGATTGACTTAATAATCCCACGCAATAAGCTAATCGTCTTTACCGGAGTTTCTGGTTCTGGTAAATCATCGTTAGCTTTTGATACTTTATACGCAGAGGGTCAGCGACGTTATGTTGAATCCCTTTCTGCTTACGCTCGACAATTCCTCGATCAAATGGAAAAGCCACGGGTTGACCTCATAGAAGGGTTATCTCCTGCTATTTCCATCGAGCAGAAATCTGCCAGTAAAAACCCACGCTCTACAGTTGGCACGGTAACTGAGATTTATGACTATTTGCGAGTATTATTTGCTCGCGTTGGAGTCCAACGTTGTTACCAGTGTGGCGAAGAAGTAACGTCTCAGACGATTGACCAGATGGTAGACAAGATTTTGAGGCTACCTGTTGGCACAAAGTTACTTATTTTAGCCCCTATAGTTCAAAACCGCAAGGGAGAACATAGGGATGAGTTGGAGCGGGTCAAACAAGAGGGGTTTGTAAGGGTGATGATTAACGATCAGATGAGGGAGTTGAGTGAAGACATCAAGCTCGACAAGAAGAGCAAACATAATATTGACATTGTAGTCGACCGATTAGTCATCAAAGAGGAAATTAGAGGAAGATTGACCGACTCTGTTGAGACTGCGCTCAGGGCATCAGACGGCTTGATTAAAATCGTCAACGCTGACACAAATGATACAGATATAATGTCTGAAATGAACACCTGTAACGACTGTGAAATTAGCTATCCGGAGCTAACACCTCAGCATTTTTCATTCAACAGTCCGCAAGGTATGTGCCCTGTATGTCACGGTTTAGGTAACACTTTAGAGTTTGACCCTGACCTACTTATCCCGAACGAGAACTTATCCGTGATGGATGGTGCAATTGTCCCCTACGGTCGTCTTGACGAGAAAAAACACTCCTTCACCCTATCCACTCTCAAGAATGTTGCCAAAGCGTTCGACTTTTCTCTTCATACCCCTTGGAAAGAGCTTAGCGATGAGGCTAAACAGGTCTTAATGTATGGATCTAAAGGGCGACGTATCAAAACTATCTGGGAGAGCAATCATACTCGAAGAGAATATACCACTACATACGAAGGTGTGATCCCAAGCTTTCAAAGACGTATGCACGAAACCACTTCCGAGGGGATGCGTCGCTGGTATTTGCAGTTCATTTCAGATAAACCTTGTAAAGAGTGTAACGGCAACAAATTGATCAAGGAGGCTCAGTCAGTCTACCTAAACGAGGAGACGATTGTCACCCTCTCCAACAAAACTGTCTCTAACCTGAAGCTTTTCTTCGATAACCTCGTGTTAGAAGGGAATAAAGGGATCATCGCCTCCGAGGTTTTGAAAGAGATTAGCAACCGCCTCTCTTTTCTCATTAACGTTGGGCTTCACTATCTTACCTTAGACCGAAGTGCCCCGACACTCTCAGGCGGCGAATCGCAACGTATCCGGTTAGCCAGTCAAATAGGGAGCGGATTAGTTGGAGTAATGTATATCCTCGATGAGCCGAGTATCGGCCTACACCAACGTGATAACAACCGTTTAATCCATATGTTAGAACATTTGAGAAACTTAGGTAACACCGTCTTTGTAGTAGAACACGATGAAGATATGATACGTGCTGCCGATAGGATTTATGACTTCGGTCCACGTGCAGGGGTATACGGCGGAGAGATCGTCGCCGAAGGTAACCTGAAAGAGGTCTCTGAAAACCCCAACTCTCTAACCGGCCAGTATCTATCACGTAAACTTACTATCCCGATACCGAAAAAAAGACTACCTGTGGATGAGCGTAAAATAACGATCAGTGGAGCCCAACAGAACAACCTAAAGAATATTAACGTTAGTATCCCAGTAGGCCTTTTCACCTGTGTAACAGGTGTTTCCGGTTCCGGTAAAAGCTCGCTAATCAATCAAATACTATACCCAGCCCTATCCAATACTCTAAATCGTAGCAACCTAAGAGAAGGGAAATATAAAGCTGTCGAGGGGTACGAGCATATAGACAAAGTAATAGCTGTCGATCAGCAGCCAATAGGGCGCACGCCACGCTCTAACCCGGCTACTTACACCAAAGTATTTGACCCAATAAGGAAGCTCTTTTCTGAGCTCCCAGCCTCTAAAATGAAAGGGTATAAAGAGGGGAGGTTCTCCTTCAACGTCAAAGGTGGTCGCTGCGAAGCGTGTGAAGGGGCAGGGGTCAAACAGATCTCAATGCATTTCTTGCCGGACATATTTGTCACCTGTGAAGTATGCAAAGGGAAGCGCTTTAACTCTGAAACTTTAAAGGTCCGTTATAAAGATAAGAATATCGCCGACGTCCTTAATATGGATGTCCAAGAGGCTTACGAGCTGTTTGAAAATATCCCCTCAATTAAACAGAAGCTAATCACCCTGTTAGACGTTGGATTAGACTATATGAAGCTCGGACAGCAATCGACTACGCTGTCAGGCGGTGAAGCTCAAAGGATTAAGCTTTCAAGAGAGCTCAGTAAAACAAGCTCAGGTAAAACACTCTACATCCTCGATGAGCCCACTACGGGCCTCCACTTCGACGATATTAATAAGCTTATCAAAGTGCTGCAAAGACTCGTCGCGATGGGAAATAGTGTCGTAGTTATAGAACATAACTTAGACGTTATAAAATGTGCAGATTATATAATTGACTTAGGCCCAGAGGGTGGTGATGAAGGTGGTTTTCTGATCGCTGAAGGGACACCTGAAGAGATTATCAAGAAGAGAAAATCCTATACTGGTAAATTCTTAAAGCCTTATCTTAAGGCATAAGTTAAGCTCACCTCAGATCAACCAATAATATTCAAAACATCTCTCAAAAAGTAACTCGTTCATAAACAAAAAAGGCTGCTCACCCTGTTGATGGGAGTGCAGCCTTTGAAGTTTAATCAATCTGTTTTATTTACTCATTTCTCCACTAACATTCACCTTTAGAAAGTCATCTTCATCGACGCCTAAAAGTGTTTGAGCTGTTGAGGCAACTACTCTAAAATATAACATACCTTCATAATGCATATCAACGTTAGCAAAGGTGTTGCTTGTAGTGGTAAATAGCGGCCAGTTCTCTGCAAATGGGTCACTTGAAGCGTATACCTTATATGAGTTAGCTCCAATAATTGGCTCCCAGCTGATTATTGCAGAAGAGTCACCAATATTACCAGTTATTGATACTTGAGGCTGTGGAAGCTCTGTCAGATCCTGTACCATCACGTTGAAGGTATTTCCAACAGGATACCTGTCGTTATTGTGATTTTCGTCACCTTCGAGATGTACTAAGGCGTAAAGTCTGTGTATACCTTTAGCAACTGGTACCCAAGTCATCTCATGCTCAGCTTCATCACCCTGTTGCCACAAAATTTCGTTTACCTCTAAAGTAGCAAGAGTTTCGCCAGTGTCACGCATTAAGTACAGCGTATATTGCGGTTGCCAAATACGCCCTTCGTTACGAACTTTAACCTTAACAGTCTCTGGAGTACCAACTTTTGTTAAGTTGTTACCGGTGAGCCCTATGACAGCTATATCGTGGTCAAACATTGGAGTATACTCATCGGCGCCGATGCAGGGGTTAGTTGCATCTCTATCATCACCATCAATATCAACAGTTATCCCTGCAATAGGTCTACCCACTCCACTTAACTGTGCAGCATATGAGTGGAGATCAAACTGGCTTAAATACTTTGGATTCCCTACAATTGAGTTTCTGTTTTGGGTGTAGTTAAGAGCTTGTAACGTTGCTAAGTTACCCACTTCTGACCCAAACCAGCCAAACTTATTCGAGTTACAATAGTAGTTGTTATAATCCATTTCTACTACAGAGTTCTTGTCAGCGATATAGAAGGCAAGTGCGTCAGCCCCTTCACCTGTATGTGCAAATGAGTTATTCACTAAACGAATATCTTTTGAGCCTGCAGCTGTGATATGAATTGCAGTTACTCTTGACCATTGAACGGCCTCGACATCAGTGTTAATGCTGTTGTAATAGAACGCTACGTTCTGGATACCACCAACAGCTGAAATACCACCTGCTGGAGCATTACTTGATGTATGAGTAAAACCGCCACCAATCATATTGTTCGCAACTATAGCCATTTCGCCAGTATCGGTGTGGCTAAGATCTCCACCACCATAGTTGTAGTTATAATAACCAAACTGAATACCGTAGCGGCGTGCCTTAAATATACGGTTACCCATCATACGGAATCCACCCTTTGATGGCCAAATTTGAATACCGTATGATTCTGCATTACCATCAGGGTCTAACTCAATAACGTTACCACTGATTTCAAACGCATCTAAATAACGAAGTCTCATACCATTGAGGTGAGTATTAGATATTTTGTTGTTTAAAATCTTTATTCCTGTTAGATAAGTGCTTGCTTGACCCACAATATTGATTGCTGAATAGCCATCGGTGAAACTATTCCCTTCAATGGTTAAGTTGTGTGCAGGCTGACCCTCATCGTAAGTATTGTTTGCACTGTTTACTACTACAATATGATAGCCATTATTTCTTTTCTCAGCTTCACTGACGAAAGTACAT
The DNA here is from genome assembly GCA_041655255.1 of Sphaerochaetaceae bacterium. Classification (GTDB taxonomy): domain Bacteria; phylum Spirochaetota; class Spirochaetia; order Sphaerochaetales; family Sphaerochaetaceae; genus JBBAFS01. The sequence continues at coordinate 9,748 of JBBAFS010000041.1, read as the reverse complement.
CCTCTGACGGTAACAAACTCTGATCTGGCTCTGATGTTAAGCCCCCATACATCGGTATCCAAAACATTCTTGAAAGTCAGATTTTCCAGAATCAAATACTTTGTACCAATTAAAACAAACATTTGTCTGTTACCACTTGTAGTACTTGTACGAGTAAATATCGCGGAAGGGGTGTAGCCTTCCGAAGTAATAGTTACAGTGTTTTCTTCGGAAGCGTTTTTAATTTTGTTTAGAGTGAATGGCCCTTCATATGTCCCAGCAGCTAATTTTATCACAACCGGTCCATTGATACCCTCTGTTTCCAAAATCTCAATCACATCGTGGAGTGTTTCAAAATCTCCAGATCCATCAGAATTTACAACATAAGTTCCCTCTTCAAGAGCATCTGCAAAAAGTGAGATAGAGAAAAGAGAAATACTTAGACAGAAAATAAGCAGACTTAAAAGCTTATTCTTACGCATAGTGTACCTCCAGTTTTATATTATAAAATATTTTAAACCCGTGCCTTATAAAATCAAAGCAAGGTTTGCACTTACAGAGTAACAAGGATTACTAATCAATAGACAGCTCAGCCAATTCTTTAGCCAAACTGCCTATTGAGCAAAAAAAGATTATTATTTGCTATCCTGTTGTGGTACTTCTACCTTTAAATAATCGCTATCGTTATCACCTAAAAGCGTTTGAGCCGTTGAAGCTATTACTCGGAAGAATAACATACCCTCATAGTGTAAATCAACGTTGGCAAAGGTGTTGCTTGTAGTGGTAAATAGCGGCCAGTTCTCGGCAAATGGATCACTTGAAGCGTATACCTTATATGAGTTAGCTCCAATAATTGGCTCCCAGCTGATTTTTGCCGAAGAGTCACCCATATTACCAGTTATTGATACTTGAGGCTGTGGAAGCTCTGTCAGATCCTGTACCATCACGTTGAAGGTATTTCCAACAGGATACCTGTCGTTATTGTGATTTTCGTCACCTTCGAGATGTACTAAGGCGTAAAGTCTGTGTATACCTTTAGCAACTGGTACCCAAGTCATCTCATGCTCAGCTTCATCACCCTGTTGCCATAAGATTTCGTTTACCTCTAAAGTAGCAAGAGTTTCGCCAGTGTCACGCATTAAGTACAGCGTATATTGCGGTTGCCAGATACGACCTTCGTTACGAACTTTGACCTTTACAGTCTCTGGAGTACCAACTTTTGTTAAGTTGTTACCGGTGAGCCCTATGACGGCTATATCGTGGTCAAACATTGGAATATACTCATCAGCGCCGATACAAGGGTTAGTTGCATCTCTGTCATCACCATCAATATCAATAGTTATCCCTGCAATAGGCTTACCCATTCCACTTAACTGAGCAGCATAAGAGTGGAGGTCAAACTGACCAAGATACTTCGGGTCTCCAACAATTGAATTAGAGTTTTTACCATCAAGCGCCCTCAAGGTAGCAAGGTTACCCGCCTCGGCTCCATAGTAGGCAAATTTGGAGGTATTGGTGTAATAATTGTTGTAATCCATTTCAATGACTGAGCTTCTACTACGAATGTAAACTGCTCGCCCATTTCCACCTTCCCCTGTACAAGCAAAAGAGTTGTTTACCATGCGAATGTCTTTAGAAATATTAGAAGACCATTCATTGTCTAAAGTGATTGCTGCTGCACGGGTAAAGTTCCCCGTTTCCAGATCCATATTGATACTGTTGTAGTAGAAAGCGACGTTTTCAATTGCAGCGTTGGCAACGATACCACTTGTATAAGTACCGTAATCATAAGAGTATGTAAAGCCGCCACCGATCATATTGTTAGCAACGATCGACATCTCCCCTGTATCATTATGACATTTACTGATAGGACTTGAAGTACTATAATAGCCAAATTCAATACCAAATCTTCTCGCTTTAATAATCCGATTACCAATTATTTCAAACCCACCTTGAGAGGAACGAACGTTGATAGCACAAGATTCTGTATAACCATCTGGATTCATCTCGATAACGTTACCGTTGACTTTGTAAGAATCTAAGTACATCAATCTCATAGCATATCTAAATATGTTAGTAAACTTATTGTTCTGGATCACGATTCCAGTAAGATAAGTGCTATCCTGCCCATTCACACATATAGCCATATTTCCATTAGTAAAGCTATTCCCTTCAATTGTTATGCTATTTCCAGGATTTCCGTATGCATAGGTGTCAGATGCGCTATTTAAGATCAAGATATGCTCATTTGTGTCATTTCTTTCAGCCTCACTTATAAACACACAACCCCTAATTACGATGTTTTCCGCTCTATTCCTTATATTGATTCCCCAAGCGTTTACTTCCGCTGTTATCTTGAAGGTAAGATTTTCGAGAATAACGTTTTTCGTTGCTAACAACAGAAGAATATGTTTGTTATTGCTTGCGACTGTAGACCTGGTGAATACTGCAGTAGGAGCATATCCATCTGAAGTAAAGGTCACAGTGTTTACTTCAGAAGAACCTACTATTTTTTCGAGCTGGAAAGGCCCTTCATAAGTTCCTGCAGCAAACTTGAATACTACAGGTCCGTTAATACCATCGATACTCAATATTTCTGAGATTTCTTCAAAAGACTCAAAGTCTCCCGTCCCATCTCGATTTACAATGTAAGTTCCCTCTTCCAATGCATCCGCAAAGAGCGAGATGGTGAAAAGAGAGATAGTCAAACAGAAAATAAGCAGGCTTAAAAGCTTATTCTTAAACATAGTATTACCTCCAATTTTATGTCATAAAACATTAATTTCCCGCTTTACTACCGTAAAGCAAGACTTGCCCCTACAGAACAAAGAATACTCTGCAAGTGTACTTTCCAAACCCTTCAAGTTTAGCAACCCTAATAGACTCCTACTGAATCGAGCATCCTTATATCTTGAAAGAGTTTTCGGTTATCTCCTACCCAATAGACAGCTTAGCTAACTAAACTGTCCATTGGTTAGAAAAGTTGTTATAATTAATCATTATCTCTTTGTGGAACTTCTATCTCGATGTAATCACCGTCATTACTGTTTAAAAGTGTTTGGGCAGTAGAAGCTACAACTCGGAAATACAACATTCCATCGTTATCTAAATCAATACTGATAAATGTGTTGCTTGTGGTAGAATATAATGGCCAAGTTTCGATGAAAGGATCATTTGAAGCGTATATTTTATAGCTATTTGCTCCAATTATAGGCTCCCAGCTTACTATTGCAGAATTATCAGAAATATTGCTTGAAATACTTATCTGTGGCTGCGGAAGCTCTGTTAGATCTTGAACCATCACATTGAATGTAGCCGGTGCTACAGGGTAGCGATCATTATTATGATTCTCATCGTCTTCAAGATATACAACTGCATAAAGCTTGTGAATACCTTTTGCAACCGGTACCCAAGTTATCTCGTGCTCAGCTTCATCACCCTGTTGCCATAAAATTTCGTTTACCTCTAAGGTAGCAAGTGTTTCACCCGTATCACGCATTAAGTACAGAGTATATTGCGGCTGCCAGATACGTCCATCATTACGAACCCTTACTTTTATAATCTCTGGAGTACCAACCTTTGTTAGATTGCTACCAGAAAGACCTATCACGGCAATATCATGGTCAAACATAGGAATATATTCGTCAGCACCGATACAGGGTGCAACAGAGTCTCGGTCGTCTCCATCAATATCAACCGTTATTCCAGCTATCGGAGTTCCAGCACCACTTAACTGAGCCCCATATGAGTGAAGGTCAAACTGGCTTAAGTATTTCGGATCGCCTACTCTTGAATTCTGATTCTTACCATCCATTGTCTGTAACGTCGCTAAGTTAGTCACTGCTGTACCGTAAAACATAAATCTCGAAGTATTCGTATGATAGTTATTATAGTCCATCTCGGCTATTGAGTCTCTGTTTTCAATATATACACCATAGCTCCAGTTGTTATCTCCTCCGATATAGCAGAAAGAGTTGTTTACGATATTTATTCCAGAAGAACCAGAGTTTAGCTTAAATGTAGAACCGTAACTATAAGTCGTTCCGGGCAAATCCATAAAAATACTGTTGTAGTAGAAACTAACGTTGTGCATAGCACTACTAACATTGACGCCCAACGTCCAAGCTTGATCCCTGCTATAGGTAAAGCCGCCACCTATCATATTATTGGCTACTATAGCCCTATCTGAGCTGTTTCTCTGACCATGACCGTTAAAGGAAACCCCAGTCTTTTTTGCTTTGAAAATTCTGTTACCAGTGAACTCAAAACTACCCTTGGAAGGACCCATCATTATACCTGCCCCTTCATTATCACCATCTGCGCTCATCTCAACTACGTTACCTGATATTTTATAAGCGTTCAAATAGCTCGCAGTAATAGCTGTCTTATAGAGACCTGTAAACTTGTTGTACGTAATCCTGATATTGTTAAGATATGTGTCTTCATGACCCATAATCGCAACACCTAAATTGCCACCGTTAAAACTGTTGTTCTCAATATATAAATTGTTGGCTGGTTGCCCCTGTGTGTAGATACTCGAAGTGCCATTAACGACCACAATGTGTTTATTGTTTTGTGCATCTTCAGGATTAAAAATACAGTTGCGAATAATGTTGTTGTCCGCTTTGTTCCTAATATTGATCGCCCAGTAGTCCCCCGTAACACCTATCTTAAAGGTTAGATTTTCTACAATAACGTTCGATGTTCCCAGAAATATAAGAATTGATCTGTCAGCATAAGATATCTCAGACCTTGTAAGAACTGCTGTAGGACCTTGCTCTTCAGAAGTAATAGTCACTGTGTTTTCAGCAGAAGAACCCTTTATCTTGTTAATTGTAAAAGGACCGTTATGACTCCCTTTCGATAGCTTGATTACGACAGGACCTGTTATTCCTTCCGTCTCCATTATCTCAAAAACTTCATTTAAAGATTCAAAATCACCAGTCCCATCCGGGTTTACTACATAAGTTCCCTCCTCCAATTCGTCTGCAAAAAGAACAAACGAGATAGATGAAAGAAGAATAAGCAATAATGTCACACAAAATACCTTTCTTCGATACATTTTCAAAATACCTCCTATTAGCTATATAGTTTTCCAGGCCAATATTAAAGCATATTAACCCTACTTAAACTCGCTCCACACAACATACTAACAGGAATGCTTGAAAGGGCAGATTCTCAACCCGTAAACAACCAAAACAACTCTCACCTGCCAATACATTCCTACTATGACCAAAATACTGGATCAGACAGATCTACGTCAAGTTTTTTCTTCTGTGCATTGGGATGAGAAACCTTTTCATGGTTGACAAGGATATACTTTTATATCATAAAATATACCTCGTGATAAAGAGTAACTTACCCTTCAAACAAAAGACCTCAAGCAGATACTTGGAGCAAAGCAAGGAGGCGACCTCGAATTGTAGGGGGACGGGCTTGCTCGCCCCACAATCATCAAATAGTCGATTAAAAAAACCGTAAGGAGCGAACTATCTCGCTCCTTACACAAATTACACTTACTCTTATTTAATCACTGTACATCTGCCGGAGCTGACTATAACATCGTCAACCGACAACTGATACATATATAACCCACTACCAACTAAACGCTCCTGCTCATCCTTACCGTTCCAAAAGATACTATATTCACCTTTGGATAGCTCGGCATTGATCAGTCGCTTAACAAATTGCCCTTTGACGTTATAAATGTCGATTATAGCCTGACTACTCTTCGGTAGTTGAAAGCTTATCGTCGTACCTGGCATCGAGCGCTCTGTACCACTTGCATTTTCGTTCAGAGAGATTGGATTTGGATAGTTATAGAGCTTATAGTCGAACGCTTCTATGTTAGGTAATGCCTCGCCATCGACACTTGTTACCCCTTGATACTCATAAGCCCCCATATCAATCATTCCGTTAACAATACGAGGATTACCCGCTAAGTCAAACTCAGGAAACTCAAAATCGGGTATGTCAAGAGTCCCCTTATTTATAGCTGGTGACCCCTCTTGCAGCATATAGGGGTACTCCTCTAAATTAGAATCACCCACCCATAAAGGATCCGCATCAATATTACTGTCATCCCAAAAAAGATAAGTATTTGGGTCATTGGGTATAAACATATGCTCTTGGGCTATAAGGGAATTAAAAATGCGCACATCCCTCAGGCTCGGATCATTCAGGCTTTTCCTCTTCTCCAAGGCTAAATTATGGGGATTATTGCCATAAATGATAGAGTTATATATCCTTAAACTACCAGTTTCATGTATTGTCAGACCCCCACCACAAAAACCATTGTAATTATTATTAGCAATAGTAGCATTAATTAGCTTTATATTATCGCTTGATATAGCAACACTTCCTGAAGGCAAAGCTCTCCACGGCGGATCGATATTATTGACATCAAGCTCACAACCTGTAACCTCAAAATTAACAATGACTCCTCTGGAATCAGGTGATGGAAAACCAGTAATTACCGCAAACGCTCTCCCACTACCACCACTATAATGAGGAGGGTCATGCGGACCTGGTTTAGCTTCTCGGATACGTATATTTTCTAAATACATATTGAACATATCTCTTCCGTGCGTAACAGCAAACGCTTGATTATAGCCTATCACATTACTCATATCTATGTTTTTTATCACATAACTACCTGCCCCTCCAGCTGCAAAAACACTTTGACCGTAAGCATGGCAATCATAAATACTGATATTTTCTATTAAATACTCAGTACACCCTTGCATTTTTATTGAACCACTCACAAATGAATAAAAAGAGTTCATATCTCCCCCATTTATCAAGGTGAGGTTTTTGACGGAAAAATTACTCATATAAGAACCCTCCCAATCAACATGACGAATCACTAAGTGCGAGTTTTCTCTTTCAGCATCAAGTATTACGGATTCTTTGTTGGCTCCGACCAGGTTAGTGTATTCTCTTAATTGAACAGGGAAGATTTGATTGTTTTCTGAACGTGAGTAGAGCCCTTCGGCTACGTGAATTGTATGTATCGTATCTTTTTCAGGCTTAATCAATATCATTGCCATTGCAATTGTTTGTAATGGCTCTTCAGTAGATAAGCCGTTATTTGCATCATTGCCGTCAGGGCTAACGTATAAATCTGCAGCAACTGGCTCTACTTTTCCCTTATTAGCTTTTAGGGTAAAATCAGGATTATGATTTCTGTTAACCGTGATATAAAACCTATCTGGCTCTAATACGGTAAAAGTATCCAATATGATGTCAGGTTGTGATGCATAAGTTCCAATTGCTATATCAGAACCTACTGTTGCATAATTTAGATAAATACTATTTAGCTTTCTATCGCAAAACGTAACAGTACTGTTCAGTCCTATGAATATCCCTCCTCCAGTATGGGCAACTACATTATTTCTTACTATTGAGCTTCTTATAAAAGGATTCGCATTCATATCCACATAAATGCCGCCGCCACCGGATGCTCTGTTGTTTTCAATAACACAATCAATTATAGATGGAGAAGCTTCATTTATATATATACCACCTCCTGATAGAGTATTGCTATAATGATATGCCTTATCATAATTATTATTAAGAGTAAAACCCCTAAGAACAGCAGATCTTGTTTCGCCGTTCTCAAACGTAACAGTCGTACCCCCTTGATACCCGGCAATAACTGTTTCGCTTATAATTTCCTTATTATCTTCGGTTTCGTTGTAAAGACTGGTAATAGTGATTTCTTTCCCCTGATAATTGATGCTTTCGTAATATACTCCAGGATAAACAACAATTTCATCATAGTTTTGAGCAATGTTGATTCCTTCACTTATCGTTGTGAAGTCACCCGTCCCATCCTGCTTAATCTCCCAGACTACCGCTGATAGAAGTCCAACCGTAATCAGCAACAGTACTAAAACAAACATTCTTTTCATTTTTTATCTCCTGTTATTTATAACTTCTCTTTGTTACTTTTGCGTGATAGTGTCATATAAACGCCCAAACGATTTGTAGGGGAGCGGGTTCTACCCCTCCCGTTTGTTTTGTTTCCACAAGATTTAATCGTTCAGCGCAAAAGCAATACTGTCCCCTACAGGACCGAATAATATTGTTTCAACCCGAACGATTTCGTAGGGGTCGCGGCTTGCTAGCCCCGCAATCACCAAATAGTCAATATTATCCACGGCTTCCAAACTATATTAAACTATCACTTATGTGGTAAAGAGGGGGTGTTAAATTACACCCCCTCCTTTATCATACGACTATTTGATTATCAACATCTTGCGGTTGATGACTTTCTTACCGCTATCTAATCTGTAGAAATAGACACTGGAACCTACTGACTGATTATTTACGTTATTGCCATCCCAGCTGACTGTGTGTCTTCCAGCGGAAAGCTCACCTGAGGCTAAGGTCTTAACCAATTGCCCTTTGATGTTGTATACGTTCAGAGATACCTCTGCAGCTTCTGGTAAAGAGAAGTCAATCTTCGTTAACTCCGAAGATCTTGATACTTGGCTCATCACTATCGGGTTAGGGTAGTTCTGAGAGAGAGCAAACTTAGGTTCAACAACCTCTTCCTTCTCCTCTATCTCATCACCCGCACCTAAGCGTATAGTAGCATGTCTCTGTTTAAAAGGTTTTAATGTTTCAACATAAAATTCACCATTTTCATCGTCCTTAACTTCTACCGATCGGACTATCTGATCCCCACCACGACTACTTCGATGTATTATAAATGAGAGATTTTCTTCAGAATGAGTGGGGTTAGTATATGCTAAGATCTGCATTGGGTAACCTTGAAACACACTCGCTCCGACACAGGTATCGCCAGCAAAGACACCAACCTCAATAACATCTTGATCGTTGTCGATACTCTCAATGTTAAAGACCTCATAGTCGGGGGCATCATTAAATGAGAAATACTCAGGATAACGTTTTTCATATTGTTGTGTTATATATTGTGTAGGTATATTCCATGAAAAAGTTGTGTCCGCAAATGTAGTTACCACGTAACCCTTACCGAATTCGACTTCAGGTGGTGGGTACGGCAAAGCAAATGGCGATTGAGGTGTATTTCGAGAGATACTCCAAGTCTCAGATGTGACTGACTTCAGAACAGGCCATATACTGTCAAAAGCATCAGTTACAGGTTGTGGCTGAGGTACGTAATAACCAATCCAGTTTTCAGTGTTAACATGCAATTCAAGCTCGACGTCATTAAATGGTACAGCTACAAAAGGACCTTCTCCAGGAACAGTTAAATCTCCACCAAAACTGCCTAAAAACTCCAACTTATAACCATTATACGGTACAATATCAAAGTCAACATTATCCCACGTAGTTTTGTTCCAAACCAAACTTTGAATATCGCTTCTAAAACACATACAATCAACTAACTTGGTTAACGGATCCAAGAGCTCTTTAGCTGAAATTCCACGTTGCCCCAACACTGGGAATGATTCCCAGAAACAACTCTGGCTGGGATATTTTATTATAAACGGCTTATAATAACCGTTTATTGGATAATTATGCACACCAGGCTTATCTTGCCATTTCAGATAAGGATAGGTGGTATAATCAACCATTGCCCATGTACTGTAGAAATTCCAATTAGTGTATTCAGAGTTATCTCTTACCATATCGACAGTCATTAGGCCTTCACCTGTATCATTCGTACCAGATATATTCTTATAAGAGGTAACTATATCCCAATAGGAGTTTTCTATAGTATTGTTTCCTCCTTCAGAATTACCAATCAAGCCGCCGACATTTAAAGAACCGCTTACTT
>JBBAFS010000040.1:0-15571 GCA_041655255.1 Sphaerochaetaceae bacterium | reverse complement strand
CTTGCTGTTGAAGCTATTGCCACAATTATGAGTATAAAAGACTCATTTATCCACTGTACGCTCAATTTAGAGGAAGCTGATAGTGAGTGTGACCTCGATTATGTTCCACAACAAGGGATTTCTCACACGGTCGATTACGCCTTAAGTGAATCACTAGGATTTGGTGGTCATAACGGGGCTTTAGTTTTTGGAAAATATAAGGGATAGTAAAAAGATTATGAGCACGTATTCACCAATTAAAGAGTTAATTCCTCATCGTTTCCCATTTTTGTATGTAGATCGTCTTACTGATGTGACAAAAGAGTATACAGTAGGTGAGAGATTCTTTGGAGAAGATGAACCTTTTTTTCAAGGTCACTTTCCCACCTATCCAGTCGTTCCAGGTGTGATTTTAGTTGAGTCGATGGCTCAATGCGGGGGTGCTGGAATTCGAGAGTTGGGACTTCTCCCTCCAGGGGTTATTTTTGTGTTAGCCTCAATAGAGAAAGTAAAGTTTAGAAACCAAGTAAGACCAGGAGATACAATCACCATACGAGTAAAGAACCTGAGAACTTCTAAGATGATGCTTCGTCAATCGGGGGAAGTGTATGTTGGAGATACCTTATGTGTTGAAGCAACATGGATGTGTGTGATTAATAACGATGAGCAGGTATAAGAGATGATTATTGAACAAAAGATTATGCGTAATGTCTCACTTACTGCCCACCCTCAAGGGTGTAAGCAGTATGTATTAGATCAAATTGCATATGTTGAATCAGAGAAAGAGAAAAGTAATCTCTCTGAGTTTCCCAAAAAAGTGTTGATTGTAGGTGGTTCCACCGGCTATGGCCTTTCGGCAAGGATTGTAAGTGCCATTGGGGGGAATGCTCAGACGATGAACGTCTCAGTGGAGCGTGAACCTCAAAAAAATAAGGTGGCAACACCTGGATGGTATAACTCAATTGCCTTTGAGCAGGAGGCACATAAAAGAGGCTTATATGCAACTTCGGTGTTTGGTGATGCTTTCTCAGATGCCACTAAACGAGAGGTAGCTAATCGAATTAAAGAGGAGATGGGGCAGATCGATCTTCTTATTTATAGTGTTGCTTCCCCTCTACGAATCGATCCTGATGATCCTACAAAAGTGTATCGTTCAGTAATTAAACCCATCGCAAAGCCCTATTCAGATTTATCTGTTGATGTTCAAAGTGGTGTAGTAGAACAAGCTACAATCGACGTTGCCGATGCTCAACAAGTAGAAGAGACCATCAAAGTGATGGGAGGCGAGGATTGGAAAAGGTGGATTGATTATCTACTTAAAAGAGAACTTTTAGCACCTGGGGTAAAAACAGTCGCCTTTAGTTATATTGGCCCCTCAATTACCTATCCTATTTATCGTGAAGGGAGTATCGGTAAAGCGAAAGAAGATTTAGAGCGTACCGCCTTTGAGTTAAAAAAGAGCCTTAAAGATCTTGGTGGAGATGCTTTTGTTTCAGTAAACAAAGCATTAGTTACCAGAGCTAGTAGTGTGATACCGGTGGTCCCTTTGTATATCACCATCTTGTATAAAGTGATGAAAGAGCACCACGTTCATGAAGATGCGATTATGCATATATGGAGATTGTTTAGCGATCGCCTCTACAGTGGTCAACACATAAACACCGATGAAAAAGGTCGTATTCGAGTCGATGATTGGGAGATGGAACAACAGATCCAAGATGAAGTTCTTCGCCGATGGGCTCTTCAAAAAGAGGGGAGTGTATTAGTGGAGGCCGACTTAGAGGGCTTTAAGCAAGAGTACGATAATATCCACGGTTTTGGATATGACTCAATTGATTATGGTGTTGCAGTCGATCCAACTGTTGTATAAGAGGGTTTTCATCTTTGCCTCTCTCTGATAATCTAAAAGGCGGTTACAAGGAGAGGTAATGCCGTATCATATTATTTTGGTGTTTGGTAGCTTAGGTCTCTTTTTATATGGTATGAAGACGATGAGCGATGCTTTATTGAAAGTCGCTGGGAACCGACTTCAATCACTGATGAAACACATCACAGGTACTCGTACTGCCGCTATTATAGCAGGAGTTGGAATTACTGCCTTTTTACAATCTTCGACTGCGACCACTGTTATGGTTGTCAGTTTTGTAAACTCGGGGGTATTACAACTCACCCAAGCAATTAGTGTTATCATGGGAGCCAATATTGGTACGACCATCACAGGATGGATTGTAGCACTGGGGGCTTTTAAGGTGAATGTGATTGCGTTATCACTCCCTCCCATTGGAATTGGGTTTGTGTTATTGATTGTAAAAAAGATGAATCAACGCAACCTTGGAGAGGTGTTTATCGGCTTTGGGCTCCTGTTTTTAGGACTCTACTTTCTTAAAGTCTCTCTCCCTCGACCCGAAGATCATCAAAAAATGGCCCAATTATTCCTCTTTTTTGCCAACAAGGGGATTGTATCGTACCTCTTTTATGTTGCCGTTGGGATTTTACTCACCATTATTGTGCAAGCCTCTTCAGGGGCCATGGCATTAACACTGGTGTTGGCCTTTTACGGGTGGATAGATTATCCTACAGCTGCTGCCATTATCTTAGGTGAGAACGTTGGAACTACCCTCAGTGCAAATATTGCTTCATTTGGGACTAGTGTCCCAGCTCGCCAAGCAGGAAGGGCTCACACCTTATTTAACCTCTTTGGTGTGTTTTGGATGGCCTTCATCTTCACCCCATTTTTACAATTCATTAACCTACTAGTCCCCTTTGAATTAAACCACCTCACCCTCCCGTTACGACTAGCTCTGTTTCACACCCTTTTTAATGTGACAAATACACTCATCTCATTTCCTCTTATTAAACTATTTGAAAAAGTAGTGACAAAGTTAGTACCACACCAACAAGAGCTTACTGGTCCTTATACCCTAAGATATATTCGTGCTTCACTTCGTGATACAGCTGAGTTATACCTCGTGACAGTGAAAAAAGAGTTACTTCAGATGGCAGATATCACTAGTGAGATGTTTGATCGCTTTTGGTCTACCTTTAAAGAGCCACCAAAATATCTCGCAGAAGAGGTCATCAAACAAAAAGAGATGGAAGATCTCACCGATCAGATGCAAGAGCAAATTACCTCCTATTTAAGCCAAAGTAGTATGGATAAGATGAATCAAGTAAGTGCAAAGCATCTTCATTCGATGATTCGTATCACCAATGAGTTAGAGACTATTGGAGATAGTTGTTTTAACCTTATGGTCCTTTCTGAGCGGAAGGTGAATCAAAACATAGAAATTACTGAAGAGCACATTGAAGGTCTTTTACCATATGTTGGGCTTTTAAAGCGGTTTTTAGTCTTTATTAGAAGTCATCTCAACGTCCAAGTGACCAGTGAGAGCATGGCTGTGGCATTCGAACTTGAAAACTCAATTAATGAGATGAGAAATTATCTCAAAGAGTCCTCTTCGATTCGATTACAACAAGGGGCCAACGTAAAAACTGAACTATTGTATATCGAAGTACTTCGTCACATTGAACAAATTGGAGACCACTGCCTAAACGTCGCTGAAGCTTTAGCTCGCTTATCATAAACACCAACTTCTGTAGTATGATACACTCTTGTTATCTTAACTGTGAGATGAAAGGGGAGTGATAAAGGTATGAGATTTCAAAGAAAGATACGTATTGCCAAAGGGGTACACCTCAATATGTCCAAATCGGGCCTTGGATTATCTATGGGTCCTCGAGGTGCAAAAATCTCAGTAGGGCCAAAGGGGGTCTACTCAAATGTCGGTATTCCTGGTACCGGTATTTCAAAAAGGACTAAGTTATCTAATCTTTCAACAACACCTCGTAACACACTTCCCTCTATACAACAAGAGAGAGAGTATAACGTAGATATTCTTATTGATGATGAAACTGGTGAAGAGCAAGTACTTGTATATGAGAACTCACAAGAGGTAACGGATCTTTCAATCATTAGAAAAATTACACGTGATCAAGTTATTAAAGATCGCATTGCAGCCTTACGTGAAAAAACAAGAACCTACATCGAAGATAAAGTGACCGTGTTAACGACACTACACACCCTTAGTGAAGATCTTCCCTCATGGGAGAGTTATCTTACTCAATTGAAACAACAAAGCACACAAAGCTATCACAAAGAACTCTTTAGTGTTACTCAACCGACTCGCCAAGAGATCTCGATGCAATTAGAAGAGATAGCCAAAAAAACTATTACCCCTTTATTTGGAAAAAAGAAGAAACAAAGAGCCTATGTGGATGAGCATCTTGAAGGTACTTATCAAAAAGCACTTAAACAATGGACTCAACAAAAAGAAGAATTTAATCAACAAGAGAGTGAAAAAAAGTTAGCCATTGATACACAAAGAGCACTGAGTGCTAAGTTGATTACATCAATTGAACAACCCTCTAATGAGAGTATTACTGAAGCTTTAGAGGCCCAATTTGAACACGTAGTTCTTCCTGTAGAATTCTTTGTTGCATGTGAAGTAGATCAAAAAGAGGGTACCATCTACCTAGATCTCGATCTACCTGAAATTGAAGACTTCCCTCAAAAAAGAGCTTCTATTCTTGCCTCAGGAAAGCTCTCTATTAAAAACAGAAGTGCGAAACAACTAAGAAGTGATTATCTTATGAGTGTAACTTCAATGGCTTTTTATTTTGCTTCATTGTCCTTTAGCGTCTCACCGGCGATAGAGCATGTTGTTATTTCTGCGTTTACTCAACGACGCAATAAAGCAACTGGGAATATTGAAGATCAATATATCTATTCAGTCCACTACGATATTGATACTTACAAAGAGTTGAATGTGAAGTACATAGACCCCGTTGAAGCGATGAAACTCTTTGAACATCGAATCGATGTACGAGCAAACAACGATATGAAAGTGATCACCCCTCTAGCAAAAAATACAACATAGACAAAAAGAGATGCATTACAGTTCTCATCTACTTCTTTGTTCACCCACTATTACTAACTCTTGAATAGTATCCTTTGAAAATAACCTTCTGTAGAACCCCTTTTCAGAGTTGTTTGAACTATTCGCCAGACGATTCTTTGTAACATGGTAGCATCTAAATGGAGAGGCACCTCGGAGGTTTTTTGAGGAACAAACTGCTGGCGGTATAAGTGGCGGTGTAAATGGTGGTGTAAATGGCGGTGTAAAATCTACTGAACTACAACTTACTGAGAATGCTACGATAGTTTTACACATTGTCAAACAGGATGGAACATTGACACAAAAACAGATTGCTGAGCAATCGATGCTTTCTCTTAGATCAGTACAAAGAGCGATTAAAGAATTGAGGGAAAAAGAAGTTATGATTCGAGAAGGAACCAATAAGAGGGGAAAGTATACCATTATATCCCCGTAGCACATGAGTATGAAATGAAATAAGTGAAAACTCCTATTATCCTCATTGTATAGCAATTAATTAAAAGAGTTTTCATATTGTAATCTACACTATGTCTACAAATTACTTGCAAATTAAGCTTGTTCTACACAATGAAGGGGAGCATGATCTTGGCAGAATGCTGTAGATACAAAACAACCCACCGTAATTGGTGGGTTTGATGACTGAATTCTAAGTTTAGCAGGGACAGGACTCGAACCTGTGACCTCCGGGTTATGAGCCCGACGAGCTGCCAACTGCTCTACCCTGCGTCGACAAGAACTAACTATATAGATGATGGATAAAAGAGTCAAGTAGTGAAAGAGGGGGAAATCCATCCTTTTATGGGACAAAAGGTAACACTTAGTCTATTTGCCAATATTCCTGCCCAATTGTGCTGACCAAAATGAACCACTTTTCGAGTTAAATAGCAGCACTGTGTCATAATGACCCAAATGGTGGTGTTTTTGTAGATGTGTGAGAAATGATGATTGTTGAGGTTATAACTATGTAATTGCTTGTATAGTAAAGAGATGTGTGTGTTAGACAGTAAGTTGGCACGCATGTTGCTACTATTATTAGTGACTGGGAAACCAGATAGATAAGAATACAATACGGAGGTATTAGAATGAAATACGTAGTAACAAGAAATCCTGGATCAGTTCGAGTGCGAGATTTTGACACTCTGTTTAACAGCCTTTGGAATAACTGGGGAGCCCCCTCTTCAGTAAAGAGTCCTGTTGTCGATGTCTATGAAGATGAGAAGGCATATTACCTCGATGCTGAACTTCCTGGGTACGACGAAAAAGATGTCGATGTCCATATCGACAAGCATGTATTGAAGATCTCTTCAATATGTGAAGCGGAGACCGAAGAGAATGTGAAAGCTGATGAGAAAGAGCCACGTTATTTAATTCGTGAGCGCTATTGCAGAAGCTTTGAGAGAAACTTCACTCTTCCAGAAGGAATTGATGAGGATAATATTGAAGGAACCTTTAAAAATGGTGTGCTCTACATCACCATGCCAAAAGTTCCAGAGAAACAACCTAAAAAGATCAACGTAAAGATCAAGAAATAAATAATTAGGTACATCCAACACGTAAGGAGGTCGCACATCAGTGCGGCCTTCTTTTGTGACTTTCTCACCAAATTCAAACGTTCTGTCATGTTCGCATCTTTCCTACTTGCCTTGCCGTTTCCAATGGTGGTACAGTACCTTTCATGCAAGAAATATCCCAAAATAAAATGGGCGTTAAACCTGTAGGACGATTACTTCTTTCTATGGGATTTCCCATCATGCTTTCGATGATGGTACAAGCCCTCTATAATGTTGTTGACTCTATATTTATCGCCCGAATGGGCGAAGATGCTTTAACTGCAGTATCCTTAGCGTTCCCTGTACAAATGTTGATGATTAGTGTCGGAGTTGGGACAGCTATTGGAGTAAACTCTTTACTCTCACGTCGCTTAGGTGCAAGGCGAAATGAAGAGGCGTCGTATGTTGCCAAAAACGGACTCTTTATTGCCTTTGTGATGTGGATTATATTCGCCATTTTAGGGCTTACCCTCACAGGGACTTTTTTCCGTTTATTTACAGATGATGTGGGCATTATCTCAATGGGGAGTTCTTATCTTGTTATTGTTACAACCTTCTCGTTAGGTATCTTTGTCCAAATTGTGAGTGAGAGGGTGATGCAAGGAACCGGAGATACGATTCACCCGATGATTACCCAAGGAACTGGGGCTATTATTAACATTATTTTAGACCCATTATTGATCTTCGGATTATTAGGATTTCCCCGCCTTGGAGTAGCGGGTGCTGCTATAGCAACAGTTATCGGACAATTGGTCGCTATGGCTATGGCACTCTTTTTCATGGTGAGTAAAACCAAAGAACTCACCTTCAAATTTAAAGGATTTAGACCAAGTAAAACAATTATTGCCGATATCTATCAAGTAGGTTTTCCCTCTATTGTGATGCAATCAATAGGCTCGGTGATGACCGTGGGAATGAATACGATTCTTATCGCTTTTAGTTCCACTGCTGTTGCTGTGTTTGGAGTCTACTTTAAACTCCAAAGTTTTATTTTCATGCCTGTTTTTGGTTTGGTCTCTGCTATGATTAGCATTGTTGCTTATAACTATGGAGCACGTAATCGTCATAGAATTACTGGTACTATCCGTTCAGGTGCGATCATCGCTTTTATCGTGATGGGAGTAGGATTTTTGATCTTCCAACTTCTTCCTGAGTTATTATTACGGTTGTTTGATGCATCGCCTGAAATGTATGGTATTGGGGTGGGGGCACTGAGAAGAATTAGTCTTCACTTCCCCTTAGCTGCTATTGCAATTATGTTAAGCTCCTCTTTTCAGGCACTTGGAAAGGGGGCATATTCATTGTACAACTCGGTAATTCGTCAGCTTGTGGTATTGCTTCCTTCAGCGTATCTTCTTTCCATATGGTTTGGACTTGAAGCTGTGTGGTATGCTTTTATCATCTCAGAAGTATTCTCACTAAGTCTTTCGATCATTTTGTACAATAAGATTTATCATGCACAAATTAAGGATCTTATCCCTCTGGAAGCTTCGTCGTAAGTGCGATGAGTTGCTCAAAGTGGGCCCATTTGGTAATCTAAAGCGATATACCTACAGACGCTGTTCTCGGTGAAAATAATTAAGGAGAAACAGATGTTTACAATCTTAGAGAAACAACGATTATCCGCGGAAGTATTTCGAATGGAGATAGAGGCGCCACGAATTGCCAAAGCGCGTAAAGCGGGGCAATTTATCATCCTCCAACAGGGGGGAGATTATGCAGAACGTGTCCCTTTAACCATTGCCGATGCTGATGAACAGCGAGGTTCCATTACCTTAGTATTTCAGGCTGTAGGAGAGACCACTCACCATTTAGCTACATTAGAAGTTGGAGATGCGATAGAGAATGTGTTAGGCCCGTTGGGCCAGCCGACGACTATTAAACAGTATGGTAAAGTGGTGTGTGTCGGTGGAGGAATTGGTGTTGCTCCCATGCACCCTATTGCTCAAGCTTTAAAGAGAGCAGGAAATGAGTTAAAAATCATCATTGGTGCTCGAAATAAAGAGCTTGTTATCTTAGAAAAAGAGATGAGAGCTCTTAGCGATGATGTGATTGTTGTAACCGACGATGGAAGTTATGGTCGTAAAGCATTAGTTACTGAACCACTAAAAGAGTTAAGTGAAGTCTGGAAACCCGATTTAGTAGTCGCTATTGGTCCACCAATTATGATGAAATTCTGTGCTCTCACAACGAAAGAGTATGAGATTCCAACTGTTGTATCTCTGAATACAATTATGATCGATGGAACAGGGATGTGTGGAGGGTGTCGAGTACAAGTTGGGGGAGAGACGAAATTTGCCTGTGTCGATGGACCTGAGTTTGACGGACATGAAGTCGATTGGGATAATTTATTAATGAGACTTGGTACGTACAAACCTCAAGAAGATGAAGCTCATCACCGATGCCATATCGGTTTAGATCTAAAAGAGGGAGAGGCATGAGTAATCACAATACAATTGAACAATTAGATGAGAGTGCACGCTCCTTATTAGAGAGTTATAAAGATAAAGAGCTCACATTACGAGATCGTCTTGCCATTCCAATTCAAGAGATGCCTTCACAACACCCAACCGTTCGTGCTTCTAATATGGAGGAGGTCGCTTTAGGGTATACTAAAGCCCAAGTTCAAGTAGAGGCTCTGCGTTGCATTCAATGTGTCAATGCTCCATGTGTGAAAGGGTGTCCTGTTGGCATTGATATTCCTAAGTTTATCAAAGAGGCAGCCGAAGGAGATTTTGCATCTTCAATTGCTACAATTAAAGAGAGTTCAATGCTTCCAGCGGTGTGTGGAAGAGTGTGTCCACAAGAAGCTCAATGTCAATTGACATGTACTGTTGGCAAATCCCTTAAAAGTGTCGACAAAGCGGTCAATATTGGAAGAATTGAACGATTTGTTGCCGATTGGGAATCATCAACCAATTCAAGAAAAACTCCCGAGATCGCTCCTCCAACAGGCCGTAAAGTTGGTGTGGTTGGTAGTGGTCCAGCCTCTATGACAGCTGCAGCTGATTTACGTCGTGCAGGTCACACTGTGGTGATGTTTGAAGCTCTTCATAAAGCGGGTGGAGTGTTAGTGTATGGAATTCCAGAGTTTCGTCTCCCCAAAGCAATTGTAGAAGAAGAACTCTCTGCCTTAGAGACAATGGGAGTAACCATTGAACGAAACTTCCTTGTGGGTAGAACAGCTAGGATTCAAGATCTGATGGAACATGAAGGCTACGAAGCTCTCTTTATCGGATCTGGAGCAGGTCTTCCTCGGTTCTTAGGTATCGATGGTGAAAACTTAGTTGGTGTGTTTAGTGCAAATGAGTACCTCACTCGAAGTAACTTAATGAAAGCATACGATAAAATGAAAGCAGGAACTCCTTTGTATACTTCAAAACATGTTGCTGTCTTTGGTGGTGGTAATGTAGCGATGGATGCTGCACGTACTGCCTTAAGATTAGGAGCTAAGAGAGTGACTGTGGTGTATCGACGAACTGAAGTTGAGATGCCAGCTCGAAGAGAGGAGATTGCCCATGCAAAAGAGGAGGGTATTGAGTTTATGTTTTTACACACCCCCTCTCGAATCATCGGAGATGAAAAAGGGAGAGTCACCCACATTGAATTAATTACCTGTGTTTTAGGTGATGCTGATGAATCTGGAAGACGTTCGCCTGTTGAAATACCAAACAGTGAGACTCTTTATGAGTATGATACGGTCATTGTTGCTATTGGTAATGCCTCAAACCCTCTGATTGAAAAAACGACTGAACATCTAAAAGTTAACAGACGTGGGAACATTATTGTTGATGAAGAGAGTTGTGCTACTTCGATTGAAGGAGTCTATGCAGGGGGGGATATTGTCCTTGGTGCAGCTACAGTTATTTTAGCGATGGGACAGGGTCGTAAAGCAGCAAAAGCGATGAACGCATATTTGGAAAAAAAGAAATAAGACGTATGCTTTCAGATGCTCTTATTCACTCAGCGGTAGCTCTTCTCTCATCGACAACCAAAGAATCTGCTATCAGAGAAGTTATCTCCTCTTGCTCGGTATTCCACTCTTTATGTCATAGTAACTCATTTATTGATGCTGTGTTAAAACGAGAGCTCTTAGATACCACGGGTATCGGCCATGGTATTGGTATTGCTCATGGAAATATAGCGGAAGTGACACATCTCACCATTGGGATGGGAATTTCAAAAGAAGGGGTACAGTACTATGCTAAAGATGGTAAAAAAGTCCACATCCTTTTTGTTATTGCCTCATCGCCCCAACTTCAAAAAGAGTATCTTCGTACACTCAGTACGCTGTTACGTATCGTGTATCATCCACATGTGAGAGAAGATCTTCTTAGAGCTATTACAGAAGAAAACCATTCTCACAAAGTGTCACACGAGGTCTTTATGTTATTAGATATGCTTGAAACACAACGATTTGAATCTTACCACAAAGATGTTTCGTAGGAGATGATGGCATCTACACGCTGGTCATGATCTAAGGTAGGAAGATAATCAAGTAATTGAATATCAAAACAGACTCCCAAAGCAAAGGCATGAGATTTGCTGTTCCCCAAATACCGATCGTAGTATCCTCCACCACGACCTAATCTTCTTTTTTCAACATCATATGCGACAGCAGGGACGATAATCAGCGTGGAATTGAAATCACTTTCACTGTAGAGCGAAGAGGTATGAGGGGGTTCTAAGATATGGTACTTATTGACAATAAGGTTTTGATCCCACTTCGTACCTGCTTCGTAAAACTGGATAATACCATCACTTTCTACCTTTGGAAGAAAAAGACGTTTATCTCCTTGTTGTAGATAATCAAATAAAGAGGAGAGATTAATCTCATCGTGCAATGCCACATAAGCTAATACAGCTTGTGCCTCTTTATACTGCTTGGTGTGAATAATACTTTCTACAACATGTTCACTTTGTAGGGTAATTTCTTCACTACTTAAGGTGTGTATTCTTTGTTGCACTATAGATCTCAGCTCATCTTTAGTCATAATTAAAGTATATCACTAAAAAGGGAGCTGTACATATTGAAGTACATAAGCGCTTATAAGGATTACACATGATATAAAGAGGGTGGTGATGTCGATTGTAGAGAAGCGTAGTGAGGAGCGAAGAGCACTAGGGTCGTAATGGCGTGCTACAAGGGCTAATTCAAGATGTTGAGCTTTTTGAAGAAGCTCTTCTAATAAAGAGCGACCTAAGTTGATCATTCTTTGTAGTGGCGCTCTCCATCGAGGTTCTAAGCGAGCTACTCGTGCCTCTCGTACTTGTGCTGCTGTATCTAAAATAAGAGGGATGGTGTGAAGTGTGAGTTCAATAGTGCTTGCAATTCGTGGTCCTTTGCGAGGGAAAAGAGGAGAGAGAAAAGAGCCAATAGCACGAGCAGCGTCATCGCTACTGGTGGAATCGGTAAATAAGAGTCCCAATAGCACTATAGAGAAAAAGCGGAGCAATACCACAAAAAACTCACTTATAAGATGAGTGTTTATAAAACGCACTAATGCCATCACAAGACCAATGAAAAAGAAAAACCGAATCTCTTTAAAGTATCGTGTAAGGGGAAGAGAAATCTTGTAACTTATTATCATTAAAAAAAGAAAGATCAATAGTGATGATTGGAGTCTAAAAAGGGTTAATCCTGTAGAGAAAAGAAACAAAGCGGCCATCTTTGTAAGTGGGTGTGCTTTGTGTAAAAAGGTCGATCGTTGAGTGTAGTGAAATAATACTACTTCAGCCATGTCATCTCCGACAATGAGAGAGGTGGACGTCTTAAGCCGTATTGTTCAATACGCTCTAATACATCTAAAGGGTCAGATGCTATCACAAGGGAGCCTTGATCAAGTAAGATTGCCTGATCGGCATACGCATATATTTTTTCAATCTCATGGGTTGCTACCACAATTGTTTGACCAGATTCTTTGAGGGTGACTAGAGAACTAAGGACCTGAGTGATTCCTTCATAATCTAAGTTTGCAAAAGGTTCATCGAGCATCAGTACTTGAGGTTTCATCACCAACACTCCAGCAATAGCTAAGCGTCTTTTTTCCCCACCAGATAACGTACGAGGTCTTCGATGAAGAAGGTGAGTTAGATGAAGTAATTCACTTACTTCATCAAGGGTTTGTTTTTGTTGTTCTTTTTCAACTTTGAGGTTCTCTAATCCAAATAAGATATCTCGTTGAACGCTTTGACCAACAACTTGCGTATCAGCATCTTGAAAAACTAAGCCGATGAGGGTGTTCCTTTTATGGGGGAAGCGGGAGAGATCTTCTTGGTGAATAGTAATTGAACCACTACTTGGTTGTTGTAACCCTTTAAGAGTTTTCATCAACATACTTTTTCCCGATCCATTACGCCCCAATAGGCAGGTAAAAGAACCCTTTGGGAGATCAAAAGAGATATCATCTAAAATAGAGGCCCCCGAGGGGCCTTGTAATGTCACATTGCGTGCTTCTAAATCAGCGTAGTTACTCATGATCCTCACGTACAGTTAAGCCATCTGTAATAAAGGTGCGAACAAGTGGGGCGAAGATATTTCCTAATACCACTGTGGCAACTAATTTCATTCCATCTCCTGGGATAAAAGGGAAAAACCCAATACTCAAAGCTTGAGCCCAAGGAATCTCTAAAACTAATTTCAAATAAGGAATGCCAATAACAAACATAGACAAGGTCCCAACTGTTGATCCTAAGATAATCCACAGTAGTTGAGTTTTTGTCGTTGTCTGCTTCTTTTCACTCTTTTTAAATCCTTTGTCGGTGAAATAACCAGCGACAGGACCAGCGACGAGCCAACTGATTAAAAACCCTCCAGTAGGGCCAGCAAAGTGGGCTACTCCCCCAATTCCCCCAAAGAATACAGGCAAACCAATTGAGCCAAGGGCGAGATAGGTTGCTACTGCACCTAAGGCTACTTTCTGCCCTGCCAATACTCCTGCAAGTAAAACAAACAGAGTTTGTAATGTAATTGGAACTGGTCCAACAGGGATGGCTACATACGAGCCAACAACAATAAGTGCTGCACATAGTGCGGTGATAATAGTTCTTCGTAAATCCATGCACTCTCTCCTTCATAAAATCTATACCATGAGCAGGTTTAATTGTAAACATCTTCAGTTCTTTAAGTTTACATTTAACTCTTTTCTCTCTAAGATATGGGCATGAAACAACCAAAGACCACAAAAGAGAGTATCCTTTTTCTCCTTGAATCAGATAAAGGAGAAGCTATCAGTGGAGAGGAGATCGCCCTCTCATTAGAGATTACCCGTTCTGCTGTATGGAAAGCGATCAAAGAGTTACAACATGAAGGTCATCAGATTCGTGCTACCCCTAAAGTTGGATACCAATTAGAGTCTTACAGTGATGTAGTTTCATTAGAAGGGGTGGAAGCTGCCCTTATTGCTCAAAAAGATACTACAACAGAGATCGTATTTGTTGATGAAGTTAATTCGACAAACACTCTTGCTAAAAAGTTAGCCTTAGAGGGGCAGGGAGATAAAACAGTTGTTATTGCTCAAAGTCAAAGTGGTGGTCTTGGGCGTAACGGAAGAAGTTTTCTCTCAGATAAAACTAGTGGAACATATATAAGTATGATTTTACGTCCAAAAGTAGATCCTTCAATTGCCCTGAGAGTTACCAGTGCTGCTGCTGTAGCAACTCGCCGAGCCATCAAAGAGGTGTTTAACATAGATACAAAGATTAAGTGGGTCAATGATCTGTATCTGGGGGAGCATAAAGTTGCGGGGATTCTCACAGAGAGTGCCAGTGGCTTAGAAAATGGGAGAATTGAGAGCATTGTTGTTGGTATTGGAGTCAATGTATACCCTCCCAAAGGGGGATTTCCCCAAGAGTTAGAAGGTGTTGCCACTTCATTACAACCAACACAAGGAGATCGTAATAGTTTTATTGCCTCTTTAATTATCCATCTTAAAGAGGTTGTTGAGTCTCTTGATGAGGCCTCTTTTATGAAAGAGTATCGAGAACACTCCTTAGTAGTTGGTCGAAAGGTGCAAGTTATCCAAGGGGAGAACTCCTATATTGCTCGTGTCTTAGATATTAGTGATGAGGGCTCTTTAGTGATTGAAGATCACAATCAAAACCGCCGAACTCTCCATTCAGGGGAAATCTCTCTTAGACCCCCACACGGGGAGAGTTGGTAGGAAAAAAGAGTATTATGGGTTGACAACAGACAACCTGGTGGGGTATAAACGAGAAGGTCTAGCCGCTTTAGCTCAGTAGGTAGAGCAAAGGACTGAAAATCCTTGTGTCCTCGGTTCGATTCCGAGAGGCGGCAAAAGAACTGATGTACAACTATCACAGTTGTACATTTTTTTTGCACTTTGTACCGCCTGACTCTTTCTTAACGTACTGGAATTATCTCGATCCAATATCCATCGGGATCAGTAATGAAGTAGATTCCCATTGCTGGGTTTTCGTAGGCAACACACCCCATCTCTTTGTGTTTAGCATAAGCAGCATCGTAATCATCGACAGTGAAGGCGAGGTGGAATTCGCAATCACCCAAATCGTATGAGTCTTTGCCCCAGTCTCTTAACCAAGTCAGTTCCAATGTATGAGCCGACTCCCCATCTCCAATAAACACGATAATAAAAGATCCATCATCAGCATTCTTACGTCTCACCTCCTTAAGGCCGAGGGCCTCTTGGTAAAAGGCGAGAGACTTCTCTAAGTCAATGACGTTAAAATTGTTGTGAGCAAATCTAAATTTCATACATTCCTCCATGTTTGTCCTGTATGGTTAATCAGCATACTCTTTGTTGGAAAGAGATCTAATTTCTGAGCTAAAGCTGTAGATATGTGCGTATCATCACCCATGTGCATTGGAAAAAGAGTATCTACTTCTACTTTTTCTAATAGATCAATAACCCCTTTGGCATAGTGTTTTCCTAATCGTTGATCAGCGACAACAAAGGCGAGATCGATATGCTTAGGTAACAAATCTAACTCTTTATGATAAGAGATACTCATCTCTTTTGTATACGAGTCTCCCTCTTCTTCCCAAAACCAGTTATTCAAATCTCCAGCATAGTAGATTGTTTTTCCCTCTGTTTGAATAACAAAGGC
>JBBAFS010000039.1:0-15674 GCA_041655255.1 Sphaerochaetaceae bacterium | reverse complement strand
TGCGTGTGCCTCAGCTGTTTGTCCTTGACCAGGTACTGGTGGTAAATCCTTAGGTCCTCTTATAATAGGACTACCAATCCCTATATTTGGTGTACGCTTAAACGCTTGATCTTTTTTTCCTTTAGAGTCCTTTTTCACCTTCTCCTCTCTCTCTTTAGGAGCAGGAGTAGCAACTTCTACTTTGGGAGGTACTTCAGCCGCTACAGGTGGTTGTGTTTCAACTGCAGGAGCTTCAGGAGTTTGAGTTTGTGGTCGTACTACGACAACTTTCTTTTTAACTACAACAACTCTCTTTTTCTCTTGATTGCGTGTACCTTCCCCTTCTGAAGCAGCAGGTGCTTGAGGATTCCGAGTATGTTTAATCAATGTTGTTTTAGGCTTCTTATCTTCTTCTTTGGTCATATATTCTTAACGTTACTCCTCATCTACGTCCACTTCTTCAAAACTCAATCCGACCCCACAATTGGGACAACTTGTCATATCGACAGTGATTGCGTGTCCACACTCAGGGCAGGCAAATTCATCAACGAATTCACCATCACCTTCTTCTTCGACAATATCGACATATTCAGATAACAGTGCGTGGATTGATTGAATCTCTTGGGCGGTGATTTCACTAAATTCGGCAAGATCTTCATCAGAGAGGTTCACAAACTCCTCGACTGTGTAAATGTCGTGGAATTGGAGTTTGCTGATCAGTTCTTTATCAATTTCAGCGATATCGCTTAATAAGAACTCGCTATCATCCTCTTGATCGTAGTAAACTTCCTCGTCTTCAGAGTCAACAAACAGTGCATCCACACGACCGATCGTCTCATCGTCGAGATCCATTTCACGATACATCTCTATTGTCTTTACGTCAATAATCCAATCTGCGAGCTTATTTGCCAACCTGACGTTGATTCCTTGTTTCCCTATTGCTAAAGAGAGTTGGGATTCATCCACAATGGCTATGGCAGTTCTTTTTGCTTCATCTAAAATAATGACTCGTTTTACTTCAGCAGGAGAGAGGCAGTTTTTGATATACTCCATCGGGTTAGGATCGTAACGTAGAACGTCAATTCGCTCCCCTTCCATCTCTCTCATAATCGTTTGAACTCGTATCCCTTTTAGTCCAACACAAGCCCCAACAGGGTCTAAGTCGGTACGGTGTGAGTATACAGCAATCTTTGTCCTATATCCGGGCTCACGTACTATTTTATGAATCTCAATTGAGTGGTCATAAATTTCAGGAACTTCCAATTCAAAGAGTTTACGGACAAACTCAGTGTGTGTTCGTGAAAGGATGACTTTCAGTTGTCCAAATTCTGGTTTCTCTACTTGGTAGACAAAACATTTAATTTTATCGTTCTTTCGATAAATCTCACGAGGGCTTTGGTATTTCTTAGGTAAAATTCCTTCAATTTTTCCTAAATCTATAAAGAGATCACCATTTGACTCACGTTGGTAGTATCCAATGATCATCTCTCCCTCTTTCGATTTGAATTCGGAATACAGCGTATCTTTTTGAATCTCTCGGAGATCTTGTTTTGCTTTTTGCTTTGCGCTTTGGACACTAATACGATCAAATGTTTTTGGATCAATGGGTATTAATAGTTCATCTCCGATTTCCCCCTCTTCATGAAGCTCACGAGCTTCACTAAGTGGAATCTCTTCAAAATCCCCATCCCAATCGTCGTCTTCGACAATCATCCGTTTCGCAAACAATTCAACATTGTCTCTTTGCTCATTAAATTGGACTACAGCGTTATCACTTGTGCCAAACTTTCGTTTGAATGCTGCTAACAAGAGACCTCTAATGGTCTCTAACACAAGGTCTTCGCTAATTCCTCTCTCTTGTACTAGGTTTTTTATCGCTTCACCTAAATCGTTGGACATTTGATCATATCCTCCTATCTGCTTGCCAATTTCGCTTTATGTATATCGTGGTGTGTAATACTATACGTCTCAATTAACTCTTTTGCATCTTCAATTCTCACATCTTTAAGGGTGATGGTATCATCACTCACCTCTAAGATATCTCCCTCAACCCAATACCCTTTCGCTTTATCATACAACCGACATCTTCGCCCCATAAAAAGGGTAAATTCATACAGATCTTTAAATGAACGACTTAACCCGGGAGTCGACACCTCTAAAGAGAGTTCGTCTCGTCCATATGTAAGGGCTAATCGTGGGAAGATAAGTTTGTGAGCGTCTGCAACCTCATCAATACCAACACTGTGATCACTGTTTGTAAGAATCACCACCACGTGGGTGTTGCCTCTGGACGAAGAGATTGCCACATCGACAACGAGGAGCTTAAGAGGATGTAACAACCGTGAAAGTTGCTGAAATAATTGATCTTCTCTAATACTATTTTGCATCATGACACCATAAAAAAGGGACCGGCCACTGCGATCCCCTAAAAAACTCATTCAACTCTCTACACACTACTCTAAATGTGTAGACTCTGTCAATGGAGCACTTCAATCACTAATCAGATTGGTGAATAAGAGTTTGAAGTTTTTCAATGAACGTTAATGCCTCTAATGGAGTTGAGTCATTTAAATCAAATTCCGCTATTGTTTCAACAAGGAACTTGTAGTGTGAATCATCTTCAACATAGGCTATCTCTTCAGAAGCAAAGAGATCCAATTGACTTTGATTCCCTTGTAAGGAGTAATCAGAGAAGTGTTGTTTTTGAAAAAGAGCTGCATCTTTGAGAACATGTGCAGGCACTTGAGCCATTTTTGCAACATGAAGACCGTAGGAAGAACCAGCAATCCCTTTCTCTACTTTTTTATGAAAGATAATAGAGCGCCTAGTTTCTGTTACTTTGAGCGTTAATAACTGCATATGTGAAGTATCGAGCATGGTTAGTTCGTGGTAGTGGGTAGCAAAAAGTGTCTTCACTTTGAGTTTGACCAACTCTTTGGCTATCGCATAGGCAATAGACATCCCATCTTGGGTACTGGTACCTCGACCAATTTCGTCGATGATAGCAAAAGAGCGATTGGTTGCTGTGTTAAGAATATAGGCAACTTCTTGCATCTCTACTAAGAATGTCGACTCTCCTCGAGCAATGTTATCTGAAGCCCCAACTCGACAATAGAGGCGATCTGTTAAGGGGATAATAGCCTTAGAGGCGGGAACATAACTGCCGATGTGACCTAATAACACAATTAAAGCATTTTGACGTAAGAAGGTCGATTTTCCTGCCATATTAGGTCCAGTAATAAGGGCAAATCGATCTTCTCCCTCTTGCATGCTAAGATCATTAGCTACAAAAGTGGCCCGTGAAATATGTTGTTCAACAACAGGGTGACGCCCCTCTTCAATTAAAAGATGTGTATCCTCTTTGATCAGAGGTTTTACATAGTGTTCATCAACAGCAACTTGGGCAAGAGACTGAAACACATCGAGATGTGAAAAGTAAGATCCAAGATGGATCAACTCTTGGTGTAACGAAGAGCAAAAAGAGACAACCTCTTCGTATAACGTTCTCTCTAGTGTATACACCTTCTCTTTAGCACTGGTTATTTCTCCCTCTAAGAGGGTGAGTTTCTCTGTTGTATAACGTTCGGCATTTACCAAAGTCTGTTTTCTAAAGAATGAGGGAGGAACATCTTGAGAGTGGGTTTTCGAGATCTCTATATAATGACCTATGATTTTGTTTTGTCCTAATTTGATAGCTTGTATGCCACTCTCTTTTTTCAACTCTTCAATATATTGATAGAGTTGACTCACTCCCCCATCAGAGAGATCTCGTAATGCATCTAACTCATCTGAATAACCACTACGAATGACTTCTCCTGGAGTATATATACCAATAACTTCTTCATCGATTGCATCGTAGATCTGTTTCATCAAATCGACGAGTGAACTCATTGAAGATTCTCCTACATGGTTATTAAGGAGTGAGAGGTAGTGTTCTTTATGAAACTCTGTAATCTTAAAAAAGGTAGCAATGGCATCGGCAACCGAAATGAGATCAGAAGGATTTCCTCGATTCATTGAAATACGGGCAACAAGACGATTAAGATCTCTAAGACCTGTACATAAGAACCTAATTCTTTGACGCTCTTGAGCATCGTCATAAAACCAACTAACCCATTGTTGGCGATGTTCGATGGTAGGTATATGACTAACAGGGGTGCTAATCCACATTTTTAGTAATCGAGAGCCGCCACTGGTGACAGTTTTATGTAGCGAGCTAAAGAGTGTTCGTTGCTCCCCTCCATCTTGGGTGTTGTATAATAACTCTAAATTTTTACGAGTCGATTCATCAATGAGCAGATTTAACGAGCGATCTTGCACTACAAGACGGTTGATATGCTTTAGTGATGCAAACGAAGTTTGCTTCAGATAATGAAGTAAGGCTCCAGAAGGTTCTAAAGAGAGTGAACTCTCATCTAAACCAAAACCCTTTAAGGATGCACTATTAAAATGGTCTATGAATAATTGATAGGCCGTAGAGTGGTTAAAATACCACCCTGGAAGACGAGTAAGTAGAGAAGAAGACTCTTTCACTACCGTGGCAAATTCATCATCACTAAAATAGTGATCTTCGTGAACTAAGAGCTCTTTGGGGTGTAATTGTTCTATAAGGGAACGTAGGGCGTGGTATTTCTCCTCTTTTTCGATCTCTACAACTGTAATAAAGCCACTAGAGACATCACTATAGGCACAATATATGTTTTCTGAGTGTACAGAGAGAGCTAATATGTATGCGGCTTGGCTCTCATCCAAAAACTCATCTTCAACAACAGTAGCAGGAGTCATCACCTGAACGACTTCTCTTTTTGCGATAGAACGAGTATCTGAAGGCATTTCAGTTTGTTCACAAATAGCTACTTTCTTTCCAGCATCGAGTAGACGTTTAATATAATTATTAGCAGCGTGGTAGGGAATTCCTGCCATAGGGATGCCATTACGGTTGGTTAAGGTGATATTTAAAAGGGCAGAAATCTCAATAGCATCTTCTAAAAACATCTCATAAAAATCACCTAAGCGAAAAAACAGTACCTCCTGTTGGTACTGCTTTTTCAACTCGAGATATTGTTGCATCATCGGAGTGTCTAAACTTTTACTCATACCACCATTCTAATAAATGTTTTGGGTAATAGCTAATACAAGCTTTAACCCTGTATCTCCAGTGGTGTGGAAAAATGGTCCACGATCCCACTTAAATTCTTGATCGTGAAGCTTTGTGGCTGTTTTAACCATGTAGAGTCCTAACGGGAAACCTGGAACTTGTAAGCGTATCCCAAATCCGGCAGAAAAATACCAATTAAGTGGATCTACTCCAACACTTGTTAAGTCGGTTGATCCTCCTGTTGCGCTAACAAACACTTCTCCCCACAACACATTTTGGGCTAATTGTATGCTTAACTCTAAAGAAGAGTCCCATAAAAACTCTTGATAGAATTCTGGTTGGTTAATTCCTCGAGCCATGGTAATACCATCAATGTACAAATACTCATAACGTGAAGCACTGATACCTTTGGTCCAGTTTGTAAACCAATCTCCTTGTGGGAAGAATTGATCAAACATAAATGAGACTGTGGTATTAAGGCTTATTACACCAGGAGTTGGTTTTTCACCAGGGATCTCAAATACCTTTAAGAAAGCAGAGCCACTAGTGGAAGATCTCATATAGTTTGACAATCCTCCTAAGACTCCACCAGCGTAAGTGAAGTTTTGACTTAACACATACCCTTTCGTTGGCTCTTGAATGTAATCTCTTCCATCCCATGTGATACCCAAGCCAAGACGGTTAGAGAATTGCCAAGCTTTTTGGTATTGTTCAATAACGTAGTCGTAAGGACGGTAGACATCGGCATCATACAACACTCTATTTAAGGTTACCGATGGCCCTGCCGATAGTGACAATCGTCCCGAGGGGAACATAAAGGTATAACCAGTTGAGTAGCCTAAACTAATTTTAAAGTAAGTATAAGGCATTAAGAATTCGGCATCAGGAGTTGGTTGGCCAGCACTGTTCCATTGTTCATAACTTGTATAAGGGTATGGGTATGCCTGAGTGTTTGTACTCACCTCAGTTGTTGGAGAATGGTCTCCAAGTTGGCGACCATTTGTGTAGGTGCTACGGTTAAATGAGAGATTAACCCCATTACTCCACCTCTTATCCCCTACCCATGAATCTTTAAAGCTTATTGTTGCTGTTTGGCTACTTGGAGATAACTCAGTCATGATTTCTAAATCTCGACCTGTCCCTCCCACATTTGTATCACTCCATGATAAGAAACCTGAGACGGGGAATCCTTCAACGTTTCCACCAAATGTAGCACCAAAGCCGATGTTCATTTGGTTCCCCTCTTCAACATTGTAGGTAACTACAAGAGATTCGTCTTGACTTCCATAACTAATTTCTGGTTCAACATTGACTAATAAGCCGGTGTTATAGAGGTTACGAGCACTACGCACATAGGCATCTTTACTAAAGATATCTCCCGCTTTAATTTCCAATTCACGCTCTAACACATACGGCTTTGTTTTTGTTAAACCGTTGATAATCACCTGTTCAACTCTCGCTTGACCCCGCTCTCCAATTAAAACGGTATAATAGATGTGGTTATTATCACTAACACGCTCTTCTTGGATATCGATGGTATTTTCAACATATCCTTCATTCCAATATAAATCGGCAATCTTACCAATTTCAGATTGTACTTTTGTGATATCTAAAACTGTACCAGGTTTCATGTATAATAAAGAGGCAATTTCTTGATCACTATAAATAGTGTTTCCTTCAGTTCGTAATCCACCAAAGTACCACTGCTCTCCCTCTTCTATGATGAAGGTGATTTTCAAGCGACGAATATGTTCGTCATCACTAGCAAGTTCTTCAGTTTCGACATCTAACACTTTAGCATCGATATATCCCCGTTTTTGGTAGGCCATCACAATAGAAAGAGCATCTTCTCTCACTTTCTCTTTGTTGTAATTACCGCTGTTAAACAGAGATTGGATTTTAGTTGAGATCTCTTTACGTAACGTGCTAGAAGAGACCCCTTTTGTTCCAACAAATTCAATCTCTCTTACTTTAACTTGAGGTCCTTCGTGTATAGTAAATTCTAATTGTAACAAGTTTGTCTCATCATCTACTGTGTAAGACGAATCTACCTTTACATCGGCATAACCTCGCTCTAAGTAGAGATCTAATAGTCGTTGTCTAGCACTATGTATTGTAGGAGAAGATAAAAATGAATCTTTTCTCACATCGGCTGTCTCTTCTAGTATTTTAGCTTTTATGCCGCTATTTCCTACAAATTCAATCGAAGTAATAATGGGTAATTCGGTAAAGCTCACATGAAGGTACAACTCATTGTTGTTTGCTCCCCCTCGAACAGCTTCTCCTTTAAAGATGCTAAATTGATCTAAGTTTTGTAAGGTTTTTTCAATCTCTTTGTACAGCTCATCACTAAAAGTTCTATTTATGTAAGGATATAAGAGATCATCAATCTTACTTTGTGGAACATTTTTTAATCCACTGTAGGTAAAACCTTTAATACTTTTTTGCTCATACCACTCGTACTCTTTAATCTCATAGCTTAAGACTATCCCATCTCCACTACTAGAGGTGGCATAGGTGGGTATTACATCGACTTTGTCGTACCCTTTACTTTGATACAACCGTTTAATAGCACTCACTGAGCGATCTATTTGAGTTGTACTGAACATGGTGCCAACGTCGATGTTAATTACATTGAGTATTTGAGTATCACTGATAAAGTCATTTCCCTTTATGAGAATAGAACTGACTTGTTGTTTTTCAACAAACTCAATGTATACAATAGTTTTTGTCCGTTCTTTGTCTGCTAAAGCGGGAATAAGTTCAACAGATAAGAATAGATCTGTTGCCATGAGCTTTTTTTGAAGATCATCAATAGCATGTTGGGAGTAACGAGAATTAACTAACGGATTAACCATATCGTCGATTATTGAAGGGTCAACTTTATCTAAATCTACGTAGATAAATTGCTCGATAGGTTTACCAACCCACCACTGTTCTAAGGAAGTTGTATCAGCAGCACCAAGAGGAGCTATGATAATGATAAACAGAAGGGATATGAGCAGTTTGCGCAGCATGAAAACTCCTTTAAAAATAGAAACGCTTCGTTACACTAAAGCCCATAGTATCGAATAAATCAAACATCGACAACTCTTCGGGTTGCGTAAATAAGCTGAAAGTCGCCAAGGGTGTATCCCACTCAATACTGAGCTCAGTATCGACATATAAGTCGTTAGCCAAGAAAGAAGAACCTCGTGCAAGAGGGTCTTTTCTTAGGTGCAACATCCCTTGTAAATAGAGTTCCTCAAAGAGGAATTTTCCTATATAAAGCGTCGTATTATCTAAATAACGAGCCAGTGGACTTGAAGAGGTATCTCCCCCTGTAAGGGGGATGGTATCAAACAAAATATTGGTTAATAAATTAGTTCGAATAGTAAAGACATCTAAACCTAATGCTTCTCTAATAATCGTACTAAAGCCGATCGAAATTGTTGTGGCTTGAAATACCCCTAATCGGGTAATAACATCTGTAGCGGTACTAGCAACAGAAGCAAAAGATTGTAAACCACTTTCTTGAACTGAGTATGGATTGATGATTCGTTGGCCTAAGAGTTCTAAGATTTCATTGGTATCTCGTTGAGGTATCGACTCAAATCGTGGTTCAATCGAATCGAGTGGAGCATCTTGTAAGACCATAAAGATATCGATACGACTCCCATCGACATCAAATTCACGTAATCGAGCCCTTAGAGATACAGTTGGCATCACATCATCTTTCAGTGATGTCCCTAATGAAGGGATTTTTAGTGACCCTTCAGTGATATAAAAATTCTTTTGTACGTAATAGATTTCTCCACTACGTAAGAGCATCTCTCCACTGAAAGTCGTGAGCATTGAAGGAGCTTCTGTGGTAACTCCAAAGCGTTGATTCTCACTAAAGGTAGCCCTTAAGATAGGACTCTCTTCATTCGGGTAGACAAATGAGACATTCTTACCTGTTCGGAAGTTCATATCAATCGAGGTTCGTGTCTTTTCAGTATACCAAGTTGGAGGAGTTATCGTCCCGATAGAGACAAAGGCATCACTGGCAATGATATCCCCATATAAAGTTTCATCATCTGGTGTTCCATCAATACTAAATGTTCCTTGAACCATCGCCTCTACATTGACATTAGCCATAAATATAGGAAGCCAAAAAGAGATTGGATTATGAACTTCTAATACATCAATGCGATAATGTGGAACAATCCATTTTTCGAGTGTAGCCTCAAATTGTGCCACCGCCGAAGTCGATCTTCCCGATGTGTGATTGATTGAAATTGTTGTAGGGGCAACTGTAGCAAGATTTTCACTTATCGTAACAACTGGGTTTTTTAAACTCAGATATTCACCCACAGTCCAAAACAATGTCATATCAATATTATTACTTCTTAGAGTGCCAAAGTATTGTGGATCATGAAATGGTCCATCAATCAGTACTTCCCCTCTTACTAGCCCCTCTTCAAAGTTGATTACTGGTTCACTAAAGAACGGGTTCAGCATGGTTAAATCGAATAATAGATCTGAAACAGTTAGTGAAATCATATCTTTGTTTATAAACCCGTAGGCATGAAGTTGGAATGGGAAGCCTTTGTACAAATTAAGATCAATGTAAGAGGTCTCTTGATCATAATAAAGAGAGACACTTCCCCCTTTCAAAGGATGGACATTCCACACCCCTTGTTGGTACTCAATGAGATGTGTTCCATCGGCAATTGTGATGTCTTTAAAAAATGATCCACCAGTGTGTGTGAGTGTTATCGCAAAATCATCATCTACGATCTCATGTGAGTGAGCTATAAAGTCAAAAAGTGAAGATCTAGGGGGTAAGGTACTCTCTGCGATAAGTGAAATTCTTGAAGAAGAGTCTTTCCAAAAATGGGCACTAGGAGCAAAAAGGTCGACTTTAGCGTGCATACGTCCACCAAATTCGACAAATGAGGGACCAATATCTATTGTTCCACTTGTTCCTTCATACACCCCTTTATCTACTGCAATGCCCTTATCATCGATGTGGGCATCAAAAGAGAAAGTGGGACCATCTAATGTTATATAAGCTAAGGTGTGAGTATCTCCATCTGTCTCACCTACTAATTGTATATCAATAGGTGTGGAAGATGTAGTTACTCCAATTCGTCTAAGATCAAATTGATTAATTGAAATCACCCCTTGGGCAATATGAGACTCAATTTCAGTAGTAAACACACTAGAGATAATCGGTGTGTCGTGTTCATCGTGTAGATGCATTTCAAAAGAGAATTGATCAAATAATCGATTAGTTAACACTAAAAGATCATCGTTACGAATCTCCGCAACTCCACTGAGTGTTCCTTCTCGATCTTTATAAATTACATCATCAATCACTATGTGGGAGCGATCAACATCTACGTTAAAACCAAGTGACCACGGCAGATTCCCATTCCAGGATAATCCTTCAATGAGTATCTCATCTCCGTAAAGAGAGAACTTTCCATCAGATAACATCAATTGGGCATACAGGGATGAACTGACTGTAGGCACTCCTTGAAGTATCCCTTGTGTTCGTTCAATAAGTTGTAAAGAGGTAGTGTTCACCTCTACTTTCATAATCCCCAAAGGAGAGAATAAATCAGCTTGTGATTGTAAGTTTTCCCCTTCTATCTCAATAAGGCGAGTTGTGGTATCAAGTTGCATGGTAAATGGGTATGAGTACTTTTTACTGTAAGCAACAATATCGGTTTTAAGAAGATCTTCATCTGACCAAGAAATTGAGCCATCAAAGTGAATTCCTGGGATAATAAGAGGGGTAATTACATAGTGGTAGGTTTGAGGACCAACACGTTTAAAGTCGGCTGTAACAAACTCTTCTCCAGTTTGAACACTCATAGCTGCTAAACGCCCTTCAGGAATCAGTTGTGTTTTATCAATTGTTCCGCTATACGCTAAACGTACTCCTGCAGTGGTAATAGTTGCACTATCGACAACATACGCATCCTCACTCACCGTTTGACTCACAGTTGCAGCAAAATTCATCGTTTGTTCGTTCACATAGACGTTTGAAAATCCTAATTCGGTAGTTCCAATACCAGAGAGACCACTTTTGTTAAATTGAGTAGCTATATGAGCATCTAGTGTTGTCTCTTGGATAATAAATGGGAGAAGTGTTGGAGCAAGATTCTCTAGTAGTGAAGTCAACGAATAAAGAGGGAATCGGTTAAGGTGAAAAGAGACTTTACCCATATCATCGTTAATATCGTAATAGGCTGAACCCTCTATGCCAAATGGATGACGCACTAATAACGTGAAGTAATTCATATCACTACTACTGAGGTGTGCCTCTATTCCTACATGGATTGCCTCACTTGTAAGGTCCTCAATGTAGAGATTAAAACTATGAGTATCAGAACCTATATGCGCATCGAGTGCTACCTCTGCGGTAATTGTACTTGCTCCAGCTAAAGATGTTTCTCCACTAAGGTGAAATGATGATTCAACATCAAACTGATGAAAAGCATCTTCTATTACTAAAAAATGGGCTCTATTTAGATACAACGAATCAATAGGTAATGGTGTGTCAAATAACAACGAGGGAGATACGTGTAAAAATGAGATATCTGCTACATATGATGAACTGTTGTGAGTTCGGTTCATTGATACACTGGGAATCAAAGCCTCTCCAATGAGCGATTGATCCAGTGCAATAGTTACAATATCATCGAGTGAAAGAACACCTTGGACTTCTTCGGTATCAAAAGTGGATGAAACCTTCAGTGAGGGGATAGTTAATTGCAAATCCTCACTAGTGATGTGTGAATCTAAAAGAGTTCCCCTTATTAATGGAGTGCTATGTAATGAATTTTGAGCATGCGCTTCTAATTGATTTATAGCAACACCAACATTACGGCCTTCAATATGTGAAACGGCAGTAACGTTTTCACTAAATAGATCGAGTTCGCCAATACTCTTCATGAGAGATTCTAAATTTGGGCTTGTCGCATATACAATACCTGATTCGATTGCCACCTCTGTACTTAGGCCTTTGGCTGTTGTAGGACCAATGTGAGTTATTAACTCAAGTTCTCCATTACCCCTTTTTTGAACAATGAGATTACTATGATATGAGGATAAAGAACCCAAAGAGCGTTCAGTTAAAGAGATCTGTTTTGCCTGAAAAGATCCTCCATGAAACCCATCTTTACGCATTTCACCAAAGAGTGATGCCTCTTCAATGACTAATTGAAGATCTTCATTGGTATATGAGAGTGAAGCATCATGCACATTAAGATCAACGCTAAAAGGAACATCTATAACCGTGGTGCTTATTGCTTCATTTTGTGATAAGTCCCCCACTCTCACATCGAGTTGCTGCACCTCAATGTTTACATGCTTTGGGTATAAAAGTGGATGAACAAATCTAAAAGCGGGGGTGTAGATAGTAAGGGAACTGATATATGCATCAATTGAAGACTCTTTTGTATAAAGATGAACGTCGTGTACTTCAATGCGATTAAACATCGCCGGTTCAACTGAACCTATGTCGATGATGAACTTCCCATCCTGGGGAATCAGTTGATCAATGAGGGTATCTATAAGGCGGTCAAATAAAAGTGATGAAGTACCAACAAAAGCGAACATAAGGGCGCTCACGATGAGAATAACAAGGAGAAGTGAGTAAAGGACGTTTGCTAGAGTAAAGTGATACTTCATAATTTATCCGACTTCGATTTAGTATACAGTGAATAAGGAGCTTTACATACCCTCTCTTAAACTCATATCTCTTTAAAAACAACTCATTGTAGGGTACAGTAACAAAAAAACCTAAGGAGATCTTTTATGGTCGATATACTTGAACGCTTTATTGTTATTGAAGGGATGGATGGTTCAGGCACCACAACACAGATGAAGCGCATCACCGAAGAATTTGACCGATCAAAGATTGAGTGTCACGCTACGTATGAACCTACCAGTTCTCAATTAGGCTCATTAGTACGAAGTGTGCTGCGTAAAGAGGTAGTCACTACCCCACTCGCTTTGGCAATGCTCTTTAGTGCTGATCGTGAAGATCATCTTTTTAATCCAATTTATGGGATAGTTGAAAAAATGAATAAAGGGACAGTGGTCATCTCAGATCGCTACCTTTTTAGTTCTCTCGCTTATCAATCGATCGATTGTGGGTTTGAAAAAGTGAGTTCACTGAATGAATTTCCTTTGCCAAAGTTTGTGGTGTATCTCGATACCCCCATCAGTGAATGTTTAAAGCGGATCGATACTCGAGATAACGGACGTGAATTATTTGAGCGACAAGAGTTCTTAGAGAAGGTACGAGATAACTACGAGTTTATTTTCAGCGATTTACCAAAAGACGTTGTTTTGATTCGTATCGATGGGTGTAAAGCTATTGACCATATTACCGATGAGATTATCCAAGTTCTGAGAACCTACTCGCTTCTTTAACGGATAAACATCGCATCGCCATAACTAAAGAATCGATATTTCTCTTTAATTGCATGTTCATAGGCATCAAAGATCCTCTCTTTTGAAGCAAAAGCACTGACAAGGACTAACAAAGATGATTCGGGGGTGTGAAAATTAGTAATCAACTGATCTACTACATGAAATGTATAAGAAGGTGTAATAAATAAATCTGTTGATTTTGATTGCGCTACTACACCACCACTTCTTTGGTCGTAACACGATTCCAAAGTTCGAACACTTGTCGTTCCAACAGCGACAACTTTTCTTCTCTCTTGTTTCGCTTTATTAATAGAAGCTGCGGCCATTTCACTTAATTCAAAGTGTTCTCTATGCATAATGTGTTCTTCTATGTGTTCGCTACGCATCGGTAAAAAGGTCCCCATACCGACATGTAACGTAAGTTCAACAATT
This sequence comes from Sphaerochaetaceae bacterium, assembly GCA_041655255.1. GTDB lineage: Bacteria > Spirochaetota > Spirochaetia > Sphaerochaetales > Sphaerochaetaceae > JBBAFS01. The sequence goes on along the minus strand of JBBAFS010000039.1, from coordinate 1,753 downwards.
TCAATATTTTTCTTTGAAAGAGATTCGAACATAGCGGGGGTGAAATGCAAACCCGCAGTGGGAGCTGCAACACTGCCAAGGTGTGATGCATACATTGTTTGGTAGCGTTGAATATCTTCGACTTCATCTTCCCTTTTAATGTAAGGGGGTAAAGGGATGTGACCACACATCTCGAAAAAACTCTCATCGATAAGAGTATCAAATAAGAGATGTTTTTGTTGTTCTTCATCTTTCACTATTGTTGCATGATAGGAGTGGTTTCCATCAAAAGAGAGAAATGTGTATGATTTACCGACCTTTTGCTTTTTACTTTTTGATGTTGTCACACTCCATAAGGATGTTTCAATCTCTTGTAAGAATAAAAATTCTACTTTAGCTCCTGTGGAACTAATACCATACACTCGTGCTTTACGGACCTTTGAGTTATTGAGTACTAAAAGAGAATCTGGTTCTAAAAATTCGGCAATATGAGTCATCTCACTATCACGTAAAGAGCCACTGTCTCGATCAAGTACTAACAGCCGACTTTGACCTCTCACATCAGTGGGATATTGTGCAATTAATTCACTAGGGAGATTAAAATAGAATTCCTTGGTTTTCATCGGTGCCTCGCGTGTCTTTCATCTTCAGTAGTTCATAGGCTTTGGAGGTTGCTACCCTACCACGAGGAGTCCTCTTTATATACCCTTTTTGGATCAAATATGGTTCATAAAAATCTTCTAATGATTCAATAGCTTCCCCTACACTAATCGCTAAGGTTTCTGCTCCAACAGGTCCACCATCGTAAAATGAGATAATAGTCTTTAAGATATTTCGATCTTGCTCTTCAAGACCAAGGTGGTCAATTCCTAGGCGCTTCATACTTAAAGTGACTATCTCGTCATCAATCGTACCATCACCTAACACAGAGGCGTAATCTCTAAGGCGCTTTAATAATCTATTGGCAATACGGGGAGTTCCCCGAGCACTTTGTGCTAAGATTTGGGTAGCAGAGGGTGTAATAGAGGCATCTAAGATGTGGCTACTACGCTCAATAATTGAAGAGAGCTCCTCTTGTTGGTAATATTCAATACGACAGGTAATACCGAAACGGGAGTATAAGGGGCTAGAGACTTGTCCTGCTTTGGTTGTTGCTCCAATTAAGGTAAATGGGGGAATGGGGATACGAATAGTTCTCGCTGAGGGACCTTGGCCAATGACCCAATCAATTTCATAATCTTCCATGGCAACATACAACATCTCTTCTAAGGCAGGTCTCATTCGGTGAATCTCATCGATAAAGAATATCGATCCTTCAGTCACATTTGTTAAAATACCTGCTAAGTCTTTCGGCTTTTCTAGTGCTGGAGCACTGGTCATTCGAATTTCAGAGCCCATCTCATTGGCAATGATAGAGGCGAGTGTTGTCTTCCCAAGCCCTGGTGGTCCAATTAAAAAGACATGATCAAGGGCCTCTTTGCGCTCTCGTGCTGCTTGAATAAAAATGGAGAGGTTATCTTTAATCTTTTGTTGTCCTTGGAAATCTTTCAATGTTTTAGGACGCAAGATATTTTCTTGAACATCAGCTTCACTTTGAAAACTACTTGAGAGAATCGATTCTTGATGAAGTTCTTCAATCACAATTTAGCCTAACCTTTTTAATAGCACCTTAAACAAAAACTCTTCAGCTTCATGTAAGTTCAGTTTCTCGATAGTACTTTGGTTCTCCTCTATGGCAATACCCAATTCTCGAGAAATCGTTGGTTTATCATAG
>JBBAFS010000038.1:0-16250 GCA_041655255.1 Sphaerochaetaceae bacterium | reverse complement strand
ATACGTCTCATCTGTAAGAGCAAAAATCATATACAGGCCTCTTTTCCCCATTGCTTTAAATCGCTCAATAAAAGAGAGACCATAAAATAGGTGACGAGAGTTCACTAACACCGTAGTAAGGGCAACACTCACCAGTGGCGCTTGTTGAGCAAGTAATCCCACTAATACAAATTGCATCGAACCGGCAAATACAAACACACTAATGCCTAATGCCCACACCCAGTTATATCCAATTGAGTGTAATAACAACCCAAAGGCAATTCCAAGAACAACATACCCCATCATCACTGGGATAGTTAATAACAATGAGCGTTTAAGAATATGTCGTTTCATTGCCATCATTGAGCCTATATAACCAGGTGCATGGCCTCACGCATCAAAGCGACTTGTTCATCTCCAATAATATTTGCTTTCTTGCTACCACTGGTGATAATATCTTTCACATCATCAAGGTGTGCCTCATAATAAGCTCTTTTTTCTCGCATAGGCTCTAACAGAGCGTTAATGTTTTTTGCTAAGATCTTTTTACAATCGACACATCCAATGGTTGCATGACGACAACGGTCCCAAATATCTTCCCACTCATTAGGACTAAAGATTTTGTGGTACTGCCCTACAGGACAGATTTCGGGTCTTCCGGGGATATCACGGGTAACACGTTGAGGGTCTGTGAGAGCTTTACGAACTTTTTCGTTCACTTCAGCTTCTGTATCACTTAAATAGATCGCATTTCCCATACTCTTAGACATCTTCGCTTTCCCATCGAGTCCTTGTAAGCGAGGAGTATCACTTAAGATTGCTTTGGGTTCGACGATGTGTGTCCCATACATATGGTTAAACTTTCGAATAATTTTACGAGAGAGTTCGATATGGGGGACTTGGTCTTCTCCTACTGGTACAAAGTGGGCATTACAAAATGAGATATCGGCAGTTTGACTTACTGGGTACCCTAAAAAGCCGTACGTCATATCATCATAGCCGTAGTTCGCTGCTTCAGTTTTAATAGTTGGATTGTGTCTCAGGGCATTTACATTCACTAACATCGAGTAAAACACGGTCATCTCTGCAATCGATTTGACTGCACTTTGTTGAATAATAGTCACTTTTTCGGGATCTAAGCCAACTGATAAGTTATCGATCGTCACATCGATAATGCTACTTTCTAACAACTGAGGATTTTCAAAGTGCGTTGTAAGAGCCTGAACATCGGCTAACAAAATAAATGTATCGTATGTATCTTGAAGTGAGACCCGCTTTTGAAGACTCCCCACATAGTGGCCTAAGTGGAGTTTTCCTGTGGTGCGATCCCCTGTTAAAATTCTCTTTTTTGCCGTTTCCATAAGTGCAATCCTTTTTCACCGTTTTGGGCGAGTATACACGAAATGGGGAGGAAGAAAAAGAGAGTGAACTTTTTCACCCTACCTATTATAGTGGAGGTATCATACGTACGTGGAGAATTATATGGGAAAGAAAAAAGGCCTCGCACACGAATTTAAAGAGTTTATCAGTCGCGGGAATGTGATGGATTTGGCTGTTGGGATTATCATAGGTAGCGCATTTACTAAAATTGTCTCCTCTTTAGTGAATGATATCATTATGCCAATTGTTGGAGTTATCCTTGGCGGAGTCAATTTCTCTAATCTTGTTATCTTACTACGCCATGAGACAGCTCGCAAACCAGAGCTTTTACTCACCTATGGAAACTTTATCCAAGCGGTGGTCGATTTCCTTTTTATAGCAGTAGTGGTCTTTTTCCTTATTAAAGGAATGAATAGCTTTCGCTCTGCTATAGAGAAAGCTACAAAAGAGGAACAAGAACCAGTTGTTGAGGCAGTTGAAGAAGTTACAGTTGATGAGACTGTTGTGTTATTAACCCAAATACGAGATGCCTTAACAAAAGAGTCTTAATAAAAGAAACCTTACAATTCTCTCCATGTGAGAATCGGATGTTTTGCCGCTTTCACCTCATCGAGCCGTTTCACTGCGGTGCTGTGAGGTGATAATCTCAGAACATCAGCGTTTGTTTTGGCTAACTCGGTTAACTCAATCATCGTAGAAGCAAACTCCTCTAATACTTCTACACTCTCACTCTCAGGTGGTTCAAACATCAGAGCCTCTGAGACATTGAGTGGAAAGTACATCGTTGGTGGGTGGTAGTTGCGATCTAACAATGCCTTTGAAAAATCGAGCGCTTTTACTCCATACTTCTCTTTATAGTGTTGAGCCGAAACAACAAACTCATGCATACATCGACTCTCATGCGGAACATCAAAAGCCCCTTTCAATAACGTAAACAGATAATTTGCATTTAATACTGCATGTTCTGATGCACTTTTAAGTCCATCAGAGCCCATCGTAAGGATATAGGTGTAGGCTTTGACTAACACTAAGAAATTTCCCCAAAAACCACTGACCTTTCCAATGCTTTGAATTCGATCCCACTCAAAGCTGTAATACCCATCGTTGTGTGTAATATCGGGAGTGGGAAGAAATGGTTGTAAGTGCTCTTTCACTAACACAGGCCCTGCTCCAGGTCCCCCTCCTCCGTGTGGTGTAGAGAGTGTTTTATGGACATTGAGGTGAATCACATCAAAACCCATATCTCCAGGTCGAGAGATCCCCATAATGGCGTTTAAATTCGCCCCATCGTAATAGAGTTGAGCTCCACAACCGTGCACTAAATGTGCAATTTCACGAATGTCGGATTCAAAGAGTCCTAAGGTATTAGGGTTTGTTAACATAATAGCAGCGACTTCATCGTCCAAGAGACTCTTTAGTGATTCAAGATCGACTAAACCACGTGTATCAGTAGCTACTTCTACAATAGAGAACCCAGTAACAGATGCTGTTGCAGGGTTTGTCCCATGGGCACTTACAGGAATAAGTACTTTGGTTCTTTTATGATCATTGCGACTTTGGTGGTACGCTTTAATGATTTTTAATCCTGTATACTCCCCATGTGCTCCAGCAAGAGGTTGCATCGTTCCCCAACTCATTCCCGTAATAGAAGAGAGATCTTTTGTGAGGTTATATAACAACTCTAAAGAGCCTTGGATTGTCGATTCATCTTGAAGAGGGTGCACCTCAGTAAGTGAATCCCAAGAGGTGATATAAGAGTGGAGACGAGGATTGTATTTCATCGTACAAGAACCAAGTGGATAAAATCCAATATCTACTCCAAAGCTTTTAGTGGCTAAACGGGTGTAGTGACGCACCACATCGAGTTCACTGATTTCAGGTAACTGAGGTGCACTCTCTCGTTGAAGATTGGCAGGCAGAGGCGGATAGGATGGGACATCCGTTTTGGGATAATAATAGCCTCTTCTTCCTTTCACTGATTGTTCTATAAGTAGTGGTGTGTTCACGCTAAAGCCTCCCTCATGTATCTCACATAGATATCTAACTCTTCTTTGCTCCTTTTTTCAGTGACTGCAACAATCAAAGTCGCTTCATCTTCTTTTTTGGTAGTAAGTGATCCCAATCGTACTCCTGCATAGATTCCTTTGTGTTGCAAAAAGCTCACTGCATGATCCAGTTGAGCCTTACTTTCAAAAAAGAGGGGGAACTCACACCAAAATGGGCTCTTAGTATCTACACGTAATGATGTGATGTGTGAGAGTTGCTCATGAAGGTAGTGAGCTTTATCATAACTTTGAGTAGCTGCATCTGTGAGCCCTTCAGGGCCAACTAATGCGATGTGGATAGCCGTTGTGATTGCAGCGAGCGCTTGGTTTGAACAAATATTACTTGTAGCTCGCTCTCGTCTGATATGTTGTTCTCGAGCTTGTAAGGTGAGTGTATAAGCTCTGTTTCCTTCTATGTCGGTACTGAGTCCAACAACCCTTCCTGGGATACTTCTCATCAGACGTTTACTCACTGCTATATAGCCACAAGAGGGTCCTCCAAAAGCACTTGGAAGTCCTAAAGGTTGAGTATCACCTACGGCGATATCTGCACCCCATTGAGAGGGTGTTTTTTGTAAAAGAAGTGAGAGAGGATCACTACTGATGGTCAGTAGGGATTTGTTTTGATGTACGGCTTCACTTAACGAAGTGTAATTCTCTACCACTCCGTAGCGGTTGGGAGATTGGACTATCACCCCTGCAACCTCTTCACTCAAAGAATCAATCATAGTGTTCACAGAGGTGTGACGTTCTGTTTCAGGGATGATAACCAACGTTACTTCCGTACCTAATGCCCATGTATTGAGCACCGATAAACTAAAGGGGTGAAGTGTTTCAGAGACTAACAACGTAGTACTCTTTCTTTTAGAGCTGATCATAATCGCACCCGCTTCACTACAGGCGGTGTGTCCATCGTAGAGTGAGGCATTTGAAATCTCTAAGCCGGTGAGTTCACTTATCATACTCTGATACTCAAACATTGCTTGTAATAACCCTTGAGAGATCTCAGGTTGATACGGAGTATATGCACTGACAAAAGTTGGATGAGAGGCAAGTTGGCTCACTGTAGGAGGGATGATTCGATCGTATGAACCCATACCCAAATATGAAGTACCTAAGATGTTTTTTTTCAACATCTCTTGTAATAAGCGTATGACTTCATGTTCACTTAAACCTTCATTAATCGGAAGAAGACCTTTGTAACGAAGCTTTGGGGGAATAGTATCAAATAATTGGTCAATAGAATCGACTCCAATAGCCTGAAGCATCCGATTACGGTCGCTTTCAGTATGGGGAATATAGGGAACCATGGCTCCTCCTAGGGTGTGTGTAAAGTGAAAGGCTTCAGAGATTATCCGAAGCCTTTGATGTTAATCTAATGTTGCAATGTATTGGGCGTAACCATCACTATCGAGAAGTTGATCAATTTCATTGAGATCGACATCTGAAAGGATGTAGAGATAGTTCTCATAACTATCTTCATTGATCAGTTCAGGTGAGCCATCGAGTTCTTCGTTTACTTCGGCTACAACACCGGCAACTGGGTTGAAAATTGGGCTTGCCGATTTTACCGACTCGACAGTAGCAATCTCTTCATCGGCTTTGTAGTGTTCTCCAACTGGGGGAAGTTCGACATAGACAATTTCACCAAGTGAATCTTGTGCATAATCGGTAATACCTACAACAACTCGATCACCTTCGACACGAACCCACTCATGTTCCTTCGAATACTTTAGTTCTACTGGAATGTTACTCATTCAGAGACTCCTCCTTTTCTGCTTATGCTAAACCGTATCCTTGTAAGAGCTCCAGGTCAAGCTCAGGATATAATACAAACTTTTTTAACAACGCTTGGACACGATTTTGTGCTTCTTCAATTACCTTCTCATCTGTTGTTGCACGGGCCTTACTCATCTGTCCGGCATTGGCTCCTTTGGTGAGGATCACAGGTTTTGTATGCTCTAACACAAGTTTAATAATCGAGGCAATCTCTTTCATCTCTTGTGCTCCCATCCCTAAAGTGGTTATCGCTGGTGTTCCGATTCTCAGTCCACTGGTGTACCAAGGTCCATTTGGATCAAATGGGAGAGCGTTTCTATTCAGTGTCATCCCACTCTCTCTGAGGGCACTTTCAGCTTGTCGACCATTAAGTCCAAATGGAGTTACATCTAAGAGCATAAGGTGGTTATCTGATCCTCCGGTAGCAACAACCATCCCCTCATCGATACAACTTTGTGCAAGAGCTTGAGAGTTGTTGACTACTTGCTGTGCATATGTTTGAAACGATGGATCTAAAGCCTCTTTAAACGCTACAACTTTTGCAGCGAGCATATGTGGTAGTGGTCCTCCAATAACTAATGGACACCCTTTATCAACAGCTTCACTAAACTCTTTGGTACACAACACCATACCTCCTCGTGGCCCACGAAGGGTTTTGTGTGTGGTGGTGGTTACCACATCGGCCCAAGCAACTGGATCGTAGTTCCCTTTCATTGCTTTACCGGCAACTAAACCTGCAAAGTGGGCCATATCGACCATCAGTACAGCATTATTGGCATGGGCAATTTCACTCATCTTTTTAAAGTCGATTAACCGAGGATAGGCACTGTATCCTGCTAGTAAGATAAGAGGTTTAATCTCTTTGACTTGCTTTTCAATCTCATCGTAATCAAGTACTCCCGTTTTTGGATCTACTGTGTACGAATAGGCATCAAACATCTGGGCAGAGACGTTTTGACGATAACCGTGAGTGAGGTGTCCACCAGAGTAGTAATCGAGTCCTAAGAGTCTTTGATTTCCTGTTGCGTGGCGTATCTTATTCCAATCGTCTTGGCTTAAAGCACTTGGATTTGTTGTCCCGAACTCTTCTAATAGAGGAGCTTGAATTCGGGTGTTTAAAATAGCCCAATAGGCTACTAAGTTAGCATCAGCGCCGCTGTGTGGTTGAACATATGCATGCTCGGCACCAAAAAGCTCACATGCTAAGGTTGTTGCCTCTTGTTCAATGGCATCGACGTTATCACATCCTGCATAGAATCGGTGATAGGCATACCCTTCGGCATATTTATCTGTGAGGAGGTTTCCCATAGCAGCTTGGGTAGCTAACGAGGAGTAGTTTTCACTTGCGATTAACTTTAAATGAGTTCTCTGATCTGCCAACTCTTGGACAATGTGTGTCGCCGTTAATGGGCTTATCTGGGCGACCTGATCTAAGGCTCCTAAATAGGCTATTAAAGCACTGTTTATATCCTTTAAATCAGTTTTAGATAGGTATTGATGTAATGGAGATACAAAACTCATAAATAATTTCCTCACTCGTAGCTGTTTTCCTTGCATTGTGTCCCTTTATATGCAACATTGTCAATAAATTAGACATACACACATAACAGAAACATAACAAGTGTCTGTGTCATGGTGTGTCCACAAAGGAGGACTTTCATGTCTCAACAACGAGAACAACTAGCAAGTAGATTGGGGTTTCTACTGCTATCGGCGGGGTGCGCCATCGGACTAGGAAACGTGTGGCGTTTCCCATTTATTACAGGACGATTTGGCGGAGCCGCTTTTGTTCTGATTTACATCCTCTTTTTGCTGATTTTTGGCTTACCTATTATGGTGATGGAGTTTGCCATTGGTCGTGCCTCTCAGCAAAATATCGGCTCAGCTCTTAAAACATTACAACCTAAAGGGAGTAAGTGGCACATCTATGGTCCAATCGCAATTGGTGGAAACTATATTCTCATGATGTTTTACACCGTAGTAAGCGGCTGGCTGTTATCGTACTTCTATGGGATGCTCATTGGAGATCTAAACGGCCTCTCCCCTGATGGAGTTGGCGCCTACTTTGGTGGGATATTAGAAAATCCTGCAATGATGACATTTTGGATGGTCGTAGCTACCTTATTGGGTTTAGGTATTGTCGGTATGGGCCTTCAAAAAGGGGTTGAGCGAATCACTAAATATATGATGACTGCACTATTTGCCATCATGATTATTCTTGTTGTGAAATCAATCTCTCTTCCAGGTGCTTCTGAGGGGTTAAAGTTTTATCTGTTACCCGATTTTGGTCGTTTTAAAGAAGCAGGAATCTGGTCAGGAATCTATGCTGCTATGGGTCAAGCTTTCTTTACTTTAAGTTTAGGTATCGGAAGTATGGCAATCTTTGGCTCTTATATTGGTAAAGAACGCTCCTTAACCGGTGAGTCGATAAGCATTATTGGACTTGATACTTTCGCTGCATTACTAAGTGGACTTATTATATTCCCCGCAGCATTTGCTTTTAATATTAATCCCGATGCAGGTCCTTCTCTTCTTTTCATTACGCTTCCTAACATCTTTAATGCGATGCAAAATGGACGATTATGGGGAACGCTCTTTTTTGTCTTTATGAGCTTTGCTGCATTATCGACATTAGTGGCAGTATTTGAAAACATCATTAGCTACTGGATCGATGTGAAAGGGTGGAGCCGAAAAAAGGCGGTAAGCGTAAATATCTTTGCTATTATCATCTTATCGATGCCATGTGTGTTGGGTTTCAACGTTCTTAGCGGTTTCCAACCTCTAGGTCCTGGTAGTGGAGTTCTCGATTTAGAAGACCTTATTGTGAGTACAACTCTTCTTCCCTTAGGAAGTTTAATTTTCCTCCTTTTTGCTACAAGTAAAAAAGGGTGGGGATGGAAAAACTTTATTGAAGAAGCCGATACAGGAAAAGGGATTAAATTCCCCAAATGGTCTCGTGTATATGTCACATACATTCTCCCTATATTAGTGTTATTCGTCTTTATCATGGGATATTTAGATATCTTTGTATTGTAGCATGTGATTTCGCATAGGGGCTGTACATAGCCTCTATGCGAGCTTTAGTGTACATAGCCTCTATGCGAGCTTTAGTTGACATTTGTAGGGTCATTTCCTACAATTTGAGGGCCCTAAGAGGCACGTATGGAGGATTTGTGGAAAAAGAAGAAGCAATTGAAGTAGAAGGAATTGTAAAAGAAGCCCTTCCAAATACCATGTTCCGTGTGGAACTTGCTAACGGCCACGTTATTTTAGCCCATTTATCGGGAAAGATGAGAAAGCACTATATTAGAATTGTCCCTGGTGACACTGTCAGAGTAGCTTTAAGCCCTTATGATTTGACCCGAGGTCGGATCATCTACCGAGAACGTTAGCCTTAACTACCCTTTTGTAGAATTACCCAAGTAGCTCCCGATCCCCCTTTGCGAGAAGGGGCTTGAGTGTACTCTCGTACATATCGACTTTGGGATAACACCCTATGTGCTACATCCTTTAACAGTGAGACCCCTTCAGGCGAATGTAGTCCCCTTCCATGAATAATGCGCACTTTGCGTAACTGTTGAGAAACCGACTCACTTAAAAACTCTATAATTTTTTGCTCGGCTTCATGTTGGGTATATCCGTGTAAGTCTAACTCAGCTTCACACTCCATCCGCCGTAGGCGTTTCAGTGAAGCATTTCCAGTGAGATAGCCACGATTGGGCTGTGAAGTTCGATGATCTCTCTCTTTATGCAAAAGGTGGCTCTTAGCCACCTTTTTACCCTCTTTTGAGGATTCCCATTTCTCTAAAATTGTCTCAAAATCCATTTATGCCTCTCTGACATCTAAGATTTCAATCACAAATGGTTTAATTAACTCAACTGCTTTTTCAACAGTGACCCCTTTCATCTTTACAGTACACAGAGCATTAGAGCTATCTGTTCCCATGAATGTTCCAAAAGAGAAGATATCAACATCGTTGGAAGCAAGGGCACTGGTAATTTCGGCAATGGTTCCAGGTTTATCTTCGACTAAGAAGCTCACTCGCACTCCGTAATGACGTGCGCCAAAGAGTTCCAAAAGTACTTTAAAAAGGTCACTCTTAGAGACAATTCCTAACAGTTTATCCCCTTCTATAACGGGCAAAGCAGAAAGATCTTGATCTACCATCAGTCGAGCTGCCTCTTCGACGGTGCAATCTTTACTGATAGTCACCACATCTTTGACCATTAACTTTCGTACAGTTAATTGGCTTAACAGGTATGCCATCTCATGAATAGAGAGACTACTCACAGGAGAGGGAGATGCGTATAAAATATCTTTCTCTGTGATAATTCCAACAAGTTTTTTATCTTTATCTAACACAGGAAGGCGGTGCACCTTCTCTCGTTTCATAATAGTCGAAGCCTCGGCAACCGACATATCGGGTGTTGCCGTTACTGGATTACGTGTCATTCGTCTTTCAATAATCATAGAGACCTCCACAACCTCATCTCATGTGTATAGTATACCACATTGATGGTTATTCGCCTAAATATGCTGCTCTCACTTGTTGGTTTTCTAACAAATGTTCACTGAGATCACTGAGAACAATCGACCCATTTTCCATCACATATCCATTTTTGGATGCTTTTAAGGCCATGCGGGCATTTTGTTCAACTAAGAAGACGGTCACACCCTCTTCTTTATTAATAATAGCAATCTTCTCAAAAATATCTTGAATAATAAGTGGAGCTAATCCTAATCCCGGTTCATCAAGGAGTAGCAAGCGAGGCGAACTCATCAAAGCTCGGGCGATTGCCATCATCTGTTGCTCCCCCCCACTTAAAGATCGAGTCTTTTGTTTTCTTCTTTGACCTAAGATGGGGAAAAACTCGTACATCTCCTCTTTCTTTCGCTGGATTTGTCCATCATCACGAACTAAGAAAGCTCCCATGTCGAGGTTCTCTTCGACACTCATATCGGCAAATACTCTTCTCCCTTCAGGTACTAAAGCAACTCCCAAAGCAGCGATCTCATCGGTTCGAAGAGATTGAGTATCATTAGATTGCCATAAAGAGAGAATCCCTTTTTTAGCTCCGCTAAAACGGCGACTATCGGCAATGATTTGATTATCAAATGTGATTGATCCAGTAGTCAGTGGCTCAAGTCCAACAATCGCTTTTAGTAGTGTCGATTTACCTGCTCCATTGGCGCCAATGAGACATACAATCTCTCCAGCATCTACTGAGACATCGACTTGTTTTAACGCTTTAATATTTCCGTAGGAGACACTAATTGAGTCTATTCGTAGTAGTTCACTCATGACTCCTCCTTTCCAAGATAGGCTTCAATCACCTTTGGATTATTTCGAATTTCTGTTGGTGTACCTTGAGCTATATGTTGGCCATAGTTTAATACAGTGATAGTGTCACAAATACTCATCACCAATTTCATATCGTGTTCAATTAAGACAACGGTAATGCCGATATCACGAATCCGCCTGATAGTATTCATCAAAGCATCGGTCTCAAACGGGTTCATTCCAGCAGCAGGTTCATCCAAAAAGAGTAACTTCGGATTTGTCGCCATCGCACGGGCAATCTCTAACTCTCGTTGGTGACCGTAGGGGAGGTTTTTAGCAAGTTCATCTCTTAAAGCTTCTAACTTAAAAAACTCCAACCATTTCATCGCTTCTGCTTCAAGAGTATTATACTCCTCTTTGACATGAATCAGACTATGAAAGGCGGCTTTCACTCTCCCTGTAGTAGGGCTTTTACCGGTACTGAAATGGAGACCTATCATCACATTTTCAATAACTGATAACTCTTTAAACAACCTAATATTTTGAAACGTTCGCCCAATACCCATTCGGGCAATGTTATGAGCGTTTTGACCGGTAATGTCGACTCCTTCAAAAAACACTTGGCCACTGGTAGCAGTATCTAAGCCAGTCATGTTGTTAAACAGCGTTGTTTTTCCTGCCCCATTAGGACCAATAAGGCCAGTGATAAGTCCTTTTTGTACGTGGAAGTCGACATTGCTTATAGCAATAACACCCCCGTAGGTTCGGGTGAGTTTTTTTGCTTCTAATAAGATCATCGCTCACCCCCTTTACGAAGCAACCCAGGTGCACCCCGAGTTTGTCGCCCCAGTATCCCCTGAGGTCTCCAAATCATCATAATCACTAAGATGAGTCCAAATAAGACTTGCTTGAATTGGGGAGGTATGACATTTGAAAGACCAACAAGTTGTGGGAAGTATGAGATGAATTGGATAATGAATGCCCCTAAAATCACCGCAAGGAAATTTCCCATTCCCCCAAGGACCACCATACACAACACCATAATAGAGACCATGAATGTGAAGACACTTGGTGTGACTGAAAGGATAAAGACAGCTTGAAGGCTCCCTGCAATCCCCGCAACACTAGCTCCAAGAACAAAGCCCCATACTTTATACACAGTTGTATTGATTCCCATTGAGGAAGCTGCAATCTCATCTTCTCTAATAGCTTCAAAAGCTCGCCCAATTCTCGATTGGGTGATTCTTTCGAATATAACATAAAAGACAACAACAAAGACCCACACTAAGGCTAAAAATCCCCATTTTGTATAAGGGCTCACTTTCATTCCAAAGATTGAGACCATTGGAATTCGTTGAATTCCCATAGGACCTTTTGTTACTTTGTCCCAGTTATTTAAAATGTTACGGACAATCTCACCAAATCCTAGGGTGGCAATAGCCAAATAGTCCCCTTTTAACCGTAGCGTAGGCAACCCTATAAGAAGACCAAAAAACCCACTTAATAAGGCGGCTAGAGGGACAGAGACCCAAAAGTTTACTCCATAGGTGGTAGTAAGTATTGCAGTAACATAACTACCGATGGCAAAAAACCCCGCTTGGGTAAGAGATAAAAGACCTAAATACCCAGTGATCAGGTTTTGTCCAATCGCCATTAAGGCGTAGACGCCAGTGTATATCAAAATGAGTAGGATGAAGTTTACCATTACACTTTCTCCTTCTCGACTTTACCTAAGAGTCCTTCAGGTTTCACCAACAAGATGATAATAAGGGCCACAAAGGCAATGGTATCGCGTAAGCCATAAGGGATGCCTAACAAGGCAACACCAAATGTCTCTAATAATCCTAATAAAATACCACCAAGCATAGCTCCACTAATATTTCCAATGCCCCCTACAACAGCGGCAACAAAGGCCTTAAGGCCAGTCATGGTCCCCATTGAGGGATAGATCTTAATCTCAAGGGCAATAAGAAAGCCTGCTGTGGCAGCTAAGGCCGATCCTATAGCAAATGTGATTGTAATAATCTTATCTGAACGAATTCCCATTAACTTAGCGGTATCTTGATCTAATGAGGTTGCTCTCATCGCCTTACCAATCCGAGATCGATCAACAAAGAGCTTTAAGGCAATCATGGTGACGACAACTACGACTAAAATAAGGATCTGGTGGGGTGTAATTGAGACTCCTTTAATACGAATAGGGGTATTGTGAAATGGGTACTCTAATTTTCTTGAGCGAGTTCCCCACATCCAAGCAGCACTATTACTTAAAATAAAAGAGACTCCAATTGCTGAAAGCAGAGGTGCTAATCGAGTAGCCCTTCTCAGAGGTTTATACGCTATTTTCTCAATAGCCATTCCTAAAGCGGCACTGAAGATCATTCCTGCTAACATGGCGATAAAAAATGCTACAATCGTCCACGCCCCGATAGCTTGACCCCGAATAGCGTTGTAAATAAACAACCCGATATAAGAGCCTGCCATAAGGATATCTCCGTGTGCGAAGTTAATGAATTTGAGTATTCCATACACCATCGTATACCCTAAAGCTATGAGAGCATAAATTCCTCCCAACGTTAGACCGTTCACAAGGTGTTGGAAAAATTCTGCGCTAGATCCCACAATTGGCTCCTTAAAGACGAGACCCCCGCACCAAGCGGAGGCCTGCGTGTCGATGAGTCCCACACTACCATATGTGGGCTCGACTATGCAATAATTCAAAAGGAGAGAGGATGTGCAACCCTCTCTCCTTTGTTAGTTACTTAACTTCAATCAAGCGACCATCATCAACAGTAAAGGCTCCGAGGTAGACAGGCTTAATTCCATCAACTCGATACACTCCTTGATAAGAGACTAAATCTCCGTTCTCAGCGAAGTTGATAGTTCCATTAATACCTTGGAAATCTTTTGTTGCTGCGAAAGCATCTCGAACAGCTTTACGATCGAACTTACCGCTTTGTGCATAGACTTTCTCTAATGCATCAAACAAGATGTACGCTGCGTCGTAAGCGTTCTTAGCAAATGAGTCGGGAGCAAAGCCGTATTTGTCGGTATATTTCTTCTCAAAGCTAAGAGCTGCATCACTCTCTTCAATTTGTGTTGGTCCGATATAGGTAACACCATCAGTATAAGCGGCAGCAAGGTCATAAATCTCAGGGTTAGAGAAACCATCACCACTTACAAATGGAATGGTGATTCCAAGTTGTGAAGCTTGCTCAAGAATTTGAGCCATCTCTGCTGTGTAGTTAGGAATGTAAATTGCATCTGGATTAGCTGCTCTGATCTTGGTTAACTGGGTTTTGAAATCCTTGTCTCCAATTTGGGCAGTTTCAGCAATAGCAACATTTCCACCACGGCTTTGGAATGCTTCGGTGGTACCTTCGTATAATCCTTGGCTATAGTCGTTTTTGACATACAGAACACCTAAGTCACGAATACCCATTTTCTCGTAGAAATAGTGACCTGATACTTCACCTTGAAGTCCGTCAGAAGCAACTGTTCTAAAGACATAATCACCAATGTCAGTAATATCTTTGTGTGTTCCAGATGGGGTAACCATTAAGATTCCTTCACCTTGGACACGCTCTCCAACTGCAAAAGCTACTCCGGTGAACACTGGTCCAATAAGAGCAACAATGTTATCACTTGAAGAGAGTTTTTCAATTCCTGCTAATCCTTTTTGGGGATCACCTTCAGAGTCTTCAATGACGAGGTCGATGAGAACTTCCCCTGCGATACCACCAGTTTGGTTCTTCTCTTCAATAGCTACTAAAGCACCTTTAGAAATAAGGTTACCGTAGTTAGAGTAGTCTCCGGTCATTGGACCAATAAAACCTACTTTAACGGTGGATGGTTTAGCTTCCTTCTTACAGCCAACTAATGCAGTTACAGAAACCACAACAGCGACTATTAACAGTGCAAACAGAATCTTTTTTTTCATACATTCCTCCTGAATGAATACTCTCTCGTCTCTCTTTTGACCATGATTTGGTTCTCATTCAACAAGTACGACTCAAGTGTTAGTCAAAATATATACAGAATTTTGTATAATTATTCAACTATAACACCCTTTATCATCTCTCTTTAACGATTAAGTGAGAAGATACTCAAACAAAAAAGAATCGTAAAGTGATATCGATAAGATATAATAGACGTTTCACTAACTTGAGATTTTACAGAAACTGCGTTACGTTACCAATATGTTGCTCCGATAGCTCAGCAGGATAGAGCACTTCCCTCCTAAGGAAGGGGTCGTGCGTTCGAATCGCACTCGGAGTATTGGGCCTGACACACAGTGTGAGGCCCTTTTTCTTTACAGTGTTTCTAACAATTTCTCCACAATGGTAGGAGTCTCTTCTTTGATTGAACGAAGCAACTCTTTTGTCCCCTCCCCTTGCGGGAGCATATATCGTGACTCTCTGGCACAATCTTCAGCTAAGATTCTATTAGAGAGGGCAATTGCTTTGGCAATGAGTGACTTCTCTTTCAGTGAATCGGCAATACTCTCTTGCATCACCTTACTTTCTAATAAAGCATCAAGTGCTGAAAGAACGTCATCGTGTTTTTTCGGTTTTACAGGATAGGAGTCATATACAATATATAGTGCATTCGAAGGGCACGCATCGACGCATAATCGACACCCATCGAGACACTTAGCAAAATCAATTTGACCTGTTTCAGTATCAGTTGCTCCGGTAGGGCAGACAAAGAGACACAAACAATCTTTTGTACATAGAGCGAGGTTTCGGGCTACATGCATAACTATTCTCCTTATTTAATCTGTAAGAATCGAGAAGCGGGAGCTTTACATATGGGACAGATCTGAGGCACTGCAGGTGAGACATTGATAAATCCGCATGCTTCACAGACGTAGACATTATTCCCTTCTAAAAGAGCATCGCCTTGTTTCTCATATCGATCTAACAACGATTTATGGATGGCTGTTACTTTTTTACCCCAGGTGGTACAGCGTAACACTCCCCTCTCTCCCTCTTTGAGAGCTAAAGCTTCTGCCTCTTTATACAGCGAAGTGAGATCTTCTGTGATAAAAGGTTTCACTTCATCAATTGAAGTTGCACTCTTTTTTTCACTTTTTCCATCAAAGTGGGCACTGAGATCACTAAATAACGTCGCCTCTTCAAATCGCATCTGCTTTTCAGCTGCTTTAGCTGCGTTAGAATAAATTGCACTCATAGCTTTCGGTGAATGCTCAACTTTCTCCATGTAAAAAGCCTCCTATCGATAATACGTTATCATAATCGTACCACTGCTTGGTGATGTTGTCACCAAGACTTTCGTTGACCAACCTCTTTGATAATAGGTATCTTCATAGTTGACAATATGAAAAAGGAGGCCAAATATGGCTGTTACATTGTATAGTACACCAACATGTGGATTCTGCCGCATGGCTAAAAGTTATCTCCAAAGCAACAACGTCCCTTTCACTGAGTACAACGTTGCTTCAAATTCCGAGAAGGCACAAGAGATGGTCCGTAAATCGGGTCAAATGGGAGTGCCTGTATTAGACGTAAACGGAAAGGTTATTATTGGCTTTGATCGAGGAGCTATCGATAAAGCGCTCAAAAGATAACAAGGTATGTATCAAAGAGGTGAAACAAGCTCAGTTGTTTCACCTTTTTTTTTACCTCCACACAGCA
Source organism: Sphaerochaetaceae bacterium (assembly GCA_041655255.1). Lineage (GTDB taxonomy): Bacteria > Spirochaetota > Spirochaetia > Sphaerochaetales > Sphaerochaetaceae > JBBAFS01. Next base: position 128 of record JBBAFS010000038.1, on the reverse strand, counting down.
GCGTTGATGTTATCTATACTTATTTCATTTGTGGTGATACCATTTCCCTATGGACAGTATCTATAACATATACCCCACCCAAGTGGGAGAATTATTACTGATTTCTCGTGATGAGGCTCTTTGTTATG
>JBBAFS010000037.1:0-16380 GCA_041655255.1 Sphaerochaetaceae bacterium | reverse complement strand
GAGCTTAGATTTAGAAAAAAAATCAACTATAGTCGTTTCAGCTCTCTCACCAAAAATCTATCAACAAGCGATCGAAGAGTGTGGGCATATCATGAAGATTGTCGATGTCGATCAAAGTACAGGCTTGCCACTAGTCGATGCTTCTACTGAAGCTGGGGCGTTGTTATTGTATGAACCTTTTGGAACTATTGCCCTTGATGAACGCTTTAAAGAACTCCCTTTTCCCATTATAGAAGATATCTCTGAATCGATTGGTTCACGATACAATGAACGACTTAGTGGAGATATAGGATCTATTGTGGTGTGCTCTTTTGAAGAGCACATGCTTGTCTCTAGTGGTGGGGGAGCAGCTATTCATACCTCTCGTACTGTGTATCAAAAATCATTAAAAGATTTAACCGATCCTTTAATTGATTATATTGGGTTATCAGATCTCAATGTCTCTTTGGCATTAATTCAGTTTTCTCAACTTGAACACAACCTTGAAAGAAGAAGAGCTATTCACTCTCGATTCCAACAAGCTCTTATGAGAACTAAACATGCCCCTTTTGGCATTAGAGATCTTGAATACGAGACAAACGGCCATGGTTTTGTTGTTGTAATGGATGCCAAGCCGCTTGAGGGGCAAAAGTTTGCCCGTAAGTATGAAGTTGAGACCCGATTTGCTTTTACCAATCGGGTTGTTGATGCTTCAAATGATCAGTTTGACTTATATCCACACGCATTACCTCTTATTCATCGAGCGTTAGAATTTCCCCTATATCCATTTTTATCAGCATCACAAATGAGTCAAATTGAGCGAGTTATTACCCATTTACCGTAAGAGGAGAGAGTGAGGCAATGAACAAAGTAATCATATTAGTGAATCAACATAAGGATAATGCGCGTTTATTTGCTAAAGAGGTCGATTCTTATATGAAAGAGCACTCTATAAGTAGTGAAGTTGTTCTCCTTAATGGTTCAGATGTCTCAATTGACCCCACTGCCGATGTTGCAATCTCTTTAGGGGGAGATGGGACTGTGTTATCGTGTGTAAGATATCTCTATCCCCACTCAATTCCAATATTAGCAGTGAATTTAGGTACCTTTGGTTTTATTACCGAAATTGGACTACAGGAGTGGAAAGAGGCTTTTGAACTCTTTAAAGAAGGGAAGGCTACTATCAGTGAGAGGTTGTTAGTCCACGCTCAAGTGATACGAGATAATAATATTGTGTATGAAGCTCATGGACTTAATGAGATGAGTATCAGTAGTCGTGGTTTAAGTAAGATGGTTAACCTTGATTTACTAATCGATGGGACACACACTGGCAATGTACGAGGAGACGGCATCTTAGTTGCCACCCCCACTGGATCTACCGGCTACTCATTAGCAAGTGGTGGCCCTATCTTAGATGTCGACTTAGATGCCCTTATCGTCAATCCCATTAACCCATTTGCCCTCTCTAACCGACCTTTAGTCGTTCATGGGGATTCCACAGTTACATTACTTATTCGAGAGGGACAACGAACCGAAGTCTCTTTATCAGTCGATGGACAACTCGATTTTCCCCTTCTCGAAAAAGACCAACTTATGATAAGACGTTCTGATTACAAAGCTCGTGTGATTATGTCTCCCAATCGTAACTTCTACGAAGTTGTGAGAGATAAACTGAATTGGTCAGGAGCTTTACATGCTTGATACTCTTACCATTAAAAACCTCGCTTTAATTGAGGATCTTCATATCGATTTTAGAGAAGGACTTACCATCCTCAGTGGAGAGACTGGGGCTGGAAAATCGATCATTTTAGGAGCACTTAATCTCCTTTTGGGTGATAAAGCCGACTCCTCTTTTGTCCGTAGTGGCTCTCAAGAAGCTTCAGTCACAGCTACAGTGAATATTGGTGTTGATCATCCACTACATATGTGGTTACAAGAGCGCTCCTTACAAGGAGATGATGGGTCGGTTATTATACACCGCTTGATTAGAAGCAGTGGAAGAGGAGGCACATATGTTCAAGGAACTCCTGTTGCCTTAAGTGATGTGAAATTTATTTCAAGTTCCCTTTTTGATATCCACGGTCAACATGAACACCAATCATTGTTACACAAAGATCGCCAACGAAACGTCTTAGATCGTTACGCCTCATTAGAAGAGACTCACGCTTCGTTTCTTTTGTTATACAAAGAACTCCAGCAAATTAATAAAGAAGAGAAAGAGTTAGGTGAGACACTTCTTCGTGCCCAACAAGAGGGAGATTATCTACAGTTTGTTGCTGATGAACTTTTCAAAGCTCAACTTAAAAAAGATGAAGAGAGCGCCCTTGAACAAGAGATATCACTATTAAGTGAGTTTGAGGCAGTTCAAGACTCATTAGATGCAGCTCAAATTGCCCTTAAAGGGGCAGTGCAAGAGGGAGCTATTAGCCAACTCACTACCGCACTACACCATATGAATAAAATTGGGGGAGTCGATCCCTTATTTGAACAGATGGGACAACGACTCGAAAGCTCTCTCATTGAGATTCAAGATCTCAGTGAGAGCATTCGAGATAAACTCTCCTCGTTAAATTACTCTGATCAACGTCTTGATGAATTACAAAGCCGTTTAGCTTTGATTCAACGCTTAAAAAGAAAGTATGGTCCTACTGTTGAAGCTGTTATTGAGTATTATGAGAAGACGTTAGCAAAATTAGAGACTTTTGAGAAAGGGGATGAACAACTCCTTTTATTGCAAAAAAGAAAAGCGAAAACTGTAGAGGCCGTAGAGCAAGCAGCTCATCTTCTTACTGAGAAAAGAACACAAGCAGCAAAGAACTTAGAAGTGCCTATTGCCCACATATTAGCTACCTTAGGGATGCCCCATGTCGGCTTTAGTATCTCAATTGATAAGCAAGAGATGAATTCCACAGGTGGTGATAACATCGAATTCCTATTTAGTGCTAACTTAGGTGAACCTCTAAAACCACTAAAAGAGATTGCCAGTGGAGGAGAACTTTCACGAGTGATGTTAGCTATTAAAAGTGTCTTAGCCGATAGTGATGATATTGAAACGCTCGTATTTGATGAAGTTGATGCTGGAATTGGGGGAAGTGTTGCTAAAGCTGTAGGTGATCAAATGGCCTCCTTAGCTAAAAAAAGACAAGTGATTGTCATTACCCACTTAGCCTCAATTGCCTCTCAGGCTGATAACCACCTTGTGGTACAAAAAGTGACTAAAGAGGGGAGAACGTTCACCTTATTAGAAGAGGTGAAAGAGGAGGAGCGTATTAAAGAGCTCGCTAGAATGCTCAGTGGAACAACAGTCGATGAAAAAGCATTAGAGCATGCACGATCTCTGATCAACTCTTCACAGCGAAGTTAAGTACCGATTGTAATTTCGTTAATACATCTTTCGTAAGAGGGGTAATATGACTATCGGCTCTGAATTGACTGATGGTTGGATACATCGCCTCTTGAGCTAAGGTTATTGAGATATCGACTTTGTATGTACGAGCAACTTCTAAGACCTCTAACAAATAAGAGCCACGCTCATAACTAAAACCTTTATCATTTATACTCTGAGAGATATCTTCAATTTCGTCATTGAAAATAGAGGAGACAATTGCCTTCTCTTTTCTTCCACCTCTTTGTTGAACAAAATCGAGCAAGTAGCTAATACTTGTTTTTTTCTCTTCCCATGTAAGTGTTACAGGCGAGGTAAACAGCGAGCGTAAGGCTCGTAAACACGTTCCCATGTTCTCTACATATAACGTCTCAGGTGGCGCAGAGGAGCCTCTTTTTGCCAAATAGGAGTAGTGTCGTATTGTTTGGGCAAGTCGATTAATCTCTTCATCAGCAATTTGGCTCAAAGAGCGCTCTATCCATCGAAACACCTGATCTAACATCCTTGGTGGAATATGTGTCGAACTGAGTGTTTTGGTATGTTTCTCTTGTGTTAACTGATTTTGACTTGTTAAGGTAGCAATGTATCCCAAAGAGGGGTCTGTAGAGATGATGGTACTCACACAATAGGGGGTGAGGGTGTTATTACACATAATTTCACATTGGTAATCTCTGTAATGGGGGGAGTGACATGCCAATAAAGAAAACTTTCCATATTCACTAGTGAAATCCTCTTTTTTGGCAAACTGTCGATTCATAATAAAATAGACAGCAGCTTCTAATTCACCCCCATTTCCTTCAAAAAATGGGAGGGCAATACTTTTCCCATTCCCCCCTTGGCGTAAATTACTTTTCGCTTTAAAAAGAATCTCAAGAATTGGATCTTTGATTGGAGTTTGAGAAAACTGTTGATACAGTTGCATTGCTCTCACGGCATAATGGATATTTTGTTTCGGTTCAATGCCCGATACATCACTGAAGAACCATCCACATGAAGTAAAGGAGAAGAACTTAAATTTCTGACCTTCAAGTAGTTGAGCTAAAACGTGCTTTTGTGTAACTGTTACACCACTTTTTTGTTCCCACCGGCTAATGAAGGTAGAAATACTCTCTTTGTGACTCAATACACTCACATACGAGCGAAGTAACTCAAGTGGATCTACTCTCTTTTTAAAGAGTTTGTGAATTTGTTGTTCAAAAAGGGTGTCGATGACACCTCCTAATTGAGTGAAGGCATCTCGTAAGGGGGTACGCCACTTTTGATTCCACCCATCTTGTCCTCCAGTGTGACATCCACAATCTTTATACCAACGAGAGACTCCGTGTGAACAAGACCAACTAGTTCCTTTAGACTCTTCTCCGTTGTGTAAAATAGCTTTATGAACTGCAGGATGCTTTTCTAAAAACGCTGCATAGTTAGTCAAAGCAAAGGTAGAACCCTCTTCAACTTTATGGATCAAAGCAGCTAATGCCATATCTCCAAAGGGTTCATGATGCCCATAAATTTCCCCATCGGTAGCTGTGTGAAGAAGTTCAGGTTTATCTCGTTTGTTGATACTTTTTAATGTAGTGTACATGGTATCAGCATCACGAAGCATATGACCAAAACTAATAGAGGAGGCGAGTGCTCCATGGTAGAAAAATGCACTTATGGTAGAACCATCACTGCCTTCTAATAAGAAAGCTCGATCGTAAAATTGATCATCACCTTGAACATCAAGCCAACTCCCATCTTCAGTTTCAATACTTTTACATTGCCAAGGCGAGAGAATAACATAGGTTATCCCAGCTTGTGCTAACAAAGAGACAACAGATGGGGAGATCGCTGTCTCTGAGAGCCACATCCCTTTAGGCTCTCGATTAAATCTACTGATAAAATCTTCAATGCCCCAGATGATTTGTGTTAAGGCATCTTCTGGGGTATCTAATGGGAGAATGGTGTGGTTGTATGTTTGTGCAATGGCATTACCGTGCCCTAAGCGCAACATTGAGCGCTTATCTGCTTCTAATATTTTAGAGTAGGTAAATGGGTGGTATTTCTCAATCCAAGTTAACAGTGTAGGACCAAAATTAAACGAGAGATACTCGTAGTTATTCACAATAGAATCGATGTGTCCCCATGGGTCTAAATAGCGGCTAAATGCATTAGCTCGATAACAGTCATCATAGATTCTTTCATTCCAATCTGAGTAGGGATATGCCGACGGTTGCTTTGGTATCAAATCGACAAGAGGGTCCTCTCGAGGAGGTTGATAAAAATGACCATGAAGAATCAAAGAAGTAGGTTTAGGTGCGATCGTTTCCATGCCGACTATGGTATCACAAGTGGCGCTAAATAAGTAGTATCATTGCCACTATGTTGACTATTTATAGCTATTTCTCTACGATTGTTGAGCGTACTATGTGGACGCAAAAGGTAATATTACCTAGGGAGCTACTTGTATGATGATACCTAACATGGATGTTTTATCTCTGAGTGAATTACGTTATTTAGCAGAACGTGAGAACTTAGATGATGCACACTTGTTAGACCGCGAAGAGTTAATTGAGGCACTACAAGAGGTTTTTGAAGAGCTTGCTGAAGAGCAAACAGATAAAACCAACGGTAATAGTCCCTCATCTAAACAACGTTACGTCCACTCGCTTATCGAATACGATACCAACGGTGAATCATTTGCTTTACCTGGTGTGAAAAAGCTCGAAGATGTCTATTGTGAAACGAGTATCCACCTGTTATTCAAAGACCCATATTGGGCTCATGCCTATTGGAGTGTATGCAAAAGTGATTACCATAAACTAAAACAAAGTGTGGGAGAGTTTGAACTCTTTTTGAGAGTGGTTATCCACGAATCAATCGATCCACCACAGCCAGCAGATAGCTACGATATCGACGTTGATAACAACGACATATCATGGAATATAAACTTACCACTGTTAGGGCGATCTTACAGTATTTCACTTTATTATCGCGATGAGAATGAAAATACTGGAGTACTATGTCAATCAAATAGCATTACAACACCAACAAGCTACTTCTTAGAGCACCCCGAGTCTCTGATTGACGATCCCAAATTATTTGATCTGGTCTTTTCATCTTTAGTCTCTAAGGGGGGAGTGATGACAGATACCCCCTTACTAAGAGAAATCGTCAAAAAACTCGATCAACCAAAAGAGGTTTCATGAGTATGGTCCGAAATTCAATTGGTCTAATTCTCAACGCACATATGCCTTTTGTGCGTCATCCAGAATATCCAAGGTTTTTAGAGGAAGATTGGTTTTTTGAAGCCATTGCTGAGACATATCTTCCACTTTTGAGAATGTTGAAAAAACTGAGAAGTGAACAAGTCCCTTATCGTATTACCATCAGTTTATCTCCAACTATTTGCGCCATGTTCAACGACCCTGTGTTACAAGGACGCTTTACCGAATACCTTCACCTTCACCAAGAGTTGGGAGAGCGTGAACTGATTCGAGTTCAAGATCAACAACCAGAAGTGCGCCATTTAGTGCAAATGTACCTCGATACACTTAAACTTAATTTGCAAGAGTATTTTGAAGTGTATGAGTGTAACTTGTTAGATGGCTTTAGAGATCTTGAAGCAAGTGGACATCTTGAACTGATTACCACAGCTGCCACACACGCTTATTTACCAATGTATGCAGATTACCCAGCTGCGATAAATGCTCAAATTGAATTAGCAGTTCAATCTCACATCAATAACTTTAAAAAGCGACCCAAAGGGTTTTGGCTTCCTGAGTGTGGTTATACCCCAGGTATTGAAGAGTACTTACGAAAAGAGGAACTCTCATTTTTCCAACTCTCTTCTCAAGCATTAGCTCTTTCTCCCGATAAAGTTGAAAGAGGGAACTACGCGCCCATTCAAACACCAAATGGGGTGTTTGCATTTGCCCGTGATTTCCATCTTACAAACTTAGTGTGGTCCGATACCGAAGGGTATCCAGCAGACCCAGTGTACCGTGAGTTCTACCGTGATATCGGCTACGACTTACCCATGGAATATATTAAACCATATATCCACTCACCTGAGGTGCGAGTCTTTACTGGGTATAAATACTACGCAATTACCGGTAACGGAAATGAGAAACAGTATTATCAACCAGATGTAGCTCAAAAGCGAATCGAAGAGCATGCAGAGAACTTCTTGTACCATGTACGAAAGAAGGGAGAATCTTTACAACACAAACTTGATCGTGATCCGTTTTATACTGTGGTGTTTGATGCTGAGTTATTTGGGCACTGGTGGTACGAAGGAGTTTCGTGGCTAGAAGCTATTATTCGTAAAAGTGGTCAAACGAAAGATATTGTGTTTGAGACACCTTTACAGTACATCGAGCGATATCCAGAAAGTCAAGAATTGCGACCTGCTGCCTCTTCTTGGGGTGAGGGTGGGTATTCGCATGTGTGGGCCAATGGTTCAAATGTGTGGATGTACCGTCATGTTCATAAAGCCATTGAGCGAATGGAAGAATTAGCAATTCGATTCCCCGATCAAAGCTCTCTAAAACAACGATTCTTAGCTCAAGCTGCCCGAGAAGTGTTATTAGCCATGTCGAGTGATTGGCCTTTTATTGTCCACAGTGGTAATAGTGCCTCTTATGCAAAAAGTCGATTAATTGAACACATAAAAAACTTCAGTGTTGTGTACGACAACATGTGTAAGAATGCGGTGAACACTGAGTGGTTAGTGAAAGCTGAAAAGAGAAATATTGTCTTTAGCGATATCGATTATAATATATTCAACTTACAAAGCGACCGTAACCGCTACAACGGCTAAAGATCCTCTAATAACGGACGATTCCAACTCTTTAATAAGTCAGCAGCTTGCGATTTTTCTAACAACGTATATTGTTGGGTGTTGGTTTGAGCCTCTTCTAAGTAGTCATTATCTTTTTCCCACTCTTCAACAGGGTCGGTGATAAAGCACCCTTGTTCAGTAATCGCAACGAGGTATTCGAATCCGCCTTTTTCTCTTTTTCTTCCGTAGTATGTAATTGGCATAGTACCTCCTCTGAGCAAAAGTAAATGCTTTTTAGATAATAAGCAACTCCTTATTCATGAACTTTTTAGTGTTCAAACCCCCTAATAGGTAATCAAATGTATAGTACTTATCACTTTAGCTCCTCTTCTTAGGTCCGAAAATAGTGATTTTCTGTTGCCTTAGAGTGGGTGAGATAGTATAGTTTGTGGTAGAAAGTGGGAAAGTATCCCAGAAAGTGGACAAAAAAGGGGAGCAAATGAGTGCGATGCTAACTGGTGAGTATCGAAACACCATAGATGAAAAGGGACGTATCCTCATACCTTCACGCTTACGTAGCGCTTTAGGTGATGAGAGTACCCTTATTATCACGCGCTCAGTTGAACCATGTTTGTGGATTTTACTTCCCCCATTTTTTGAGAGTCTACGAGAAAAAATCATGGAAGGCCCAGGAGCAATGTTCGATGCTAATTTGAGATTGCTTCAACGAAGAATCATTGCTCCTGCAATGGAAGTCGATATCGACAAATCGGGTCGTTTATTAATTCCCCCCTCTTTACGAGATGGGGTAGGTCTCACTATGAAAGAGGAGTCGGTATTATTAGGCATTAGCTCGTACTTAGAGCTGTGGAGTGTAGCATCCTACGAACAATTCCTCACCGATAGTGAACAATCATTTAATGCTGCATCCCAATCCTTAAGCCATCTACTGCAAGACGGAGGATCCTAATATGAAGGTTCTCCATACCAGTGTGTTAGCACAAGAATTCCTCAATATGTGTGAAACGCTCACCCCTTTCGATTTTATGATCGATTGTACGTTGGGTGAGGGGGGCCATAGTGAATTGGCCCTCCATCATTATCCAGATCTTACTGTATTAGGAATCGATCGTGATAAGGGGATCATTGAAAAAGCTGAACAGCGCCTTAAACCCTTTGGTTCACGCTTTAGTGCTACAAATGGGTGGTTTAACGAAGTACTCGATGAGTATGAGGGACGCTCTCCTTCATTAATTCTCTTTGATTTAGGTATTTCAATGTACCACTACCAACAATCTCTTCGTGGTTTTAGCTTTACGAAAGATGAAGATCTCGATATGAGATTAGACACTTCACAAACTCTCAGTGCAAAAGAGATTGTAAATACCTACTCTCAAACAGATATAGCAAATATCATCTACCAATTTGGTGAAGAGCGGTATTCACGCCGTATTGCTCAAGCAATAATCGACTACCGCCAAACACAAACAATTGAAAAAGCAGACCAATTAGCCTCAATCATATTTCATAGTGTCCCCAAGCAATATAGATATGGTCGCTTAGATCCTTCAACTCGAACGTTCCAAGCACTTCGTATTGCGGTCAATAGTGAATTAGATCGAATCGTCCCCTCAATAGAGCGAGCTGTAGAGTTACTACAAGTAGGGGGACTGGTGGCAGTGATGAGCTTTCACTCTTTAGAAGATCGCCTTGTGAAACAAACCTTTAGGCGTCTTGAAAAAGGGTGTATCTGCCCCCCTGAAGCAATTCAGTGTACCTGTGGTAAGAAACCCACAATTAAGATTCTCACAAAAAAGCCAATTGTTCCCACCGAGCAAGAGTGTATCGACAATCCTCCTTCACGAAGTGTGAAATTTAGGATTGCAAAAAAATTGGAGGTAGAAGATGCATCTAAGTGATCAAGTTGTTAGTTCAAACAAACAATTAACCTTTGGCCAAAAGATTCTCACTATCGTATGCATCCTCCTTATTGGCTCGGTGACGTTGTGGTATGTTCATCAGGTTGCACAAAAAGAAGTATTAGAACAACAAATGAGGACGTTAAAAGTTGGCTTAATTCAACTCGAAGAGCAAGAACGTCAACTACTAGCAGAGATAGCAGAAGCAACTATTCCTCAACACGTGTTGTATCAAACCGATCTTCAACGCCTCAATGTTGAGAAAATTGATCTCTCGTCGCCTCTTTTTATGACACAAAAGGAGCGCTTATGAAGCCATTAAGTCTTTATCAAGCAGCTGTTATGTGTCATGGAACACTGTTACACACATCCTCTTTGTCACCTATTACTTCTGTTGTTATCGACAGTCGCTTTGTAGTTCACGGATCGCTGTTTGTCGCCTTAGAGGGGGAGCGTGTTGATGGACATGATTTTATCAGTAGCGCTTTTGCTTTGGGCGCTGTGGGTGCCTTAATTGATGAAAAACACCTCTTTAAGGTAAAACACCTTCTTAACAAACAAGAGTATGCCCTCATTGTTGTAAAAGATACCTTAGTAGCTTTACAGCAATTAGCTCACGCTTATGCACAACAATTTAGTCATGTGAAGAAGGTGGGAATTACTGGTAGTTGTGGAAAAACAACCACTAAAGAGATGCTGTACTCAATTATGAACCTCGTAGCACCAACGGCAAAAACTCCAGGTAATTACAACTCTCTCATCGGGTACTCTTTATCACTATTTGAATTAGATGATACCAAAGAGTTTGGTATTTTTGAGATGGGAGTCGACCATCAAGGAGATATGGATGATTTATTACGCCTGAATTCACCTGATGTAGCACTACTGACCAATATTGGATTATCTCATATCGGCTCATTTGGTGATGTAAGAGTCACATTTCAAGAGAAAAGTAATATCTTCCACCCTCTTATTGAGCAGATTTTCATTCATGAACAAAACCCCTTTACATCCTTGGTTGATCAAACCCACCCAACTTATACCACTACGTACGGCCCGCTTAACCAAGTGGGTATAGATTACATTACGTCTATGGAGATGAGAGGGTATACCATAAGTTACAAAAAAAAGAAGTTCCATCTTAAAGCTATTGGAGAACACAATCTTCAAAATATGTATGCAGCTGTGGCAGTTGCGAGGTATTTAGGAGCTTCTGAGAGCGATATCGTTGACGGCTTAGAACAATTTAATCCCATCGAAGGGCGTAGTAGGCTCACCCACGGACCCATTACCTTAATTGAAGATTGGTACAACTCTAGTGTCGATTCGACTCGTCACATCCTTAAGAGTATGACAAATCAGAAACATCATACACGAACAGTAGCTTTATTGGGGTCGATGAAAGAGTTAGGAGATTCTACTGAGACGTCACACCGCTATATAGCTCAACAACTACTTAAGAACAATATCGATTCGGTGATGTTGTACGGTTCCGAGATGGAAAGTGCCTACGATGAACTTAAAAAATCTGGTTTTTCCAACCGCTATTTTTATACAGATGATTATGACCATTTAGAACACCATGTTCAACAAGAGTTAAGAACTGGAGATCTTGTGTTAGTCAAAGGGTCAAGGGCGATGAACATGGAACGGTTAGTTCCTGTAGTACAAGCGATGATGTAATAAGGAGATAAAAAGGTGAGTAACACTATTATTATATCTATCACAACACTATTACTCTCTTTTGTTATCTCACTTGTTTTGGGGTTTATTCATATCCGTTTTATGAGATCAAAACACATTGGTCAAATTATTAACACCGATGTTCCCTCTTCACATCACATAAAAAATGGAACTCCTACATGTGGGGGACTTTTTTTTATTACTGGAATTACCATCACTACGTTATTGACTCAACAACTACAAAGTAGATTCATTCTTTTACCGTTAGTGACCATGTGGCTTTTTGCATCGATTGGCTTTATTGATGATCTTGCAAAAATAGTTAAAAAAGAGTCAATCGGGTTAAGAACGTCACGAAAATTAGCGATGCAGATTCTTGCTTCAGCTTTAGTGTTATATCTTTATGTGAATTATTTCTCTTCTGAAGCGATGATTGTCGCACACCCATTTGATCCATCGAAAGCACTTCAAGTGAAGTTGTGGTATCCACTGCTGTTTTTGTTATACATGGTGGGATTTGTCAATGCAGTGAACATTAGTGATGGGTTAGATGGCCTTGTGGTCACCTCTATATTAGCTCCTTTAGCACTATTGGCACTGATTGCCTTATTAGTGAGTTCTCATGTGTTCTCCTTTGCTCTTCTCCCATCAATAGTACGCAACTCACGTGCTACGCTTATCTTGTTGTGTGCCACCATTGGCTCTTTATTAGCATTTTGGTGGTACAACGGTCCCAAAGCATCGGTATTTATGGGAGATACTGGCTCTCATGCTTTGGGATCCTTATTTGCCATTATTGCACTGCAACTCAAAGTAGAGTTTGTGATGATTATTGCAAGCAGTGTATTTATGATCGAGGCGCTTAGTTCTCTTATTCAAATTATCTCAAGACGCTTGTTCAATAAAAAAGTTTTTTTGATTGCGCCTTTACATCACCATTATGAACAAAAGGGGGTCAGTGAAAGTCGCATAGTGAATCGGTTTCATATCATAAGCATCTTAAGCACTCTTATCGCTTTAGTGGTGTTTTTGATCAGTAATCGAATCTAAGGACTTAAGAAACATATGGGATCTAAAGTGAACTGGCAATACAGTCTATACCAAGAACTCTATCCACAAGAGAAAGAAGAATCTCACTACTCTTTCTATTTTCTTTTGGTAGTATTGGTACTCACTTTGTTAGGATTAATCACTCTCTATTCAGCGTCGTACTGGGAGGCAACTCGTCATAATTTAGAGCCATATTATTATTTTCTTAGACAATTCATATTTGCCTTTATTGGGTTATCACTCTTTTTAGTAGCTCGCTTTATTCCAATGCGACTATTTCAAAGTCTTTCACTAACACTATTAATCATCTCTTTTGGATTTATGCTTTTGACCATCGTTGGACCTTTTGGAGTGGAGCGCTTTGGAGCAAAAAGATGGCTCCAAGTTGGTCCTATTCCCTCATTTCAACCCTCAGAATTATTAAAATTTGCAACTCTATTATATTTTTCACACCTCTTTAGCCAACACACAGAACCGACACAAAAGATCCTGTTGTCTGTTGGTGTCATAGCATTAGGTTCTGCTTTTTTGCTTCTACAAAAAGACTACTCAAGTATGTTGTTGTACCTTGGTGTGAGTGTCATCATGTTAATCTTAGGTGGAGTTCCACTTAAGTATATGCTTTTGGCTTTGTTTGCTCTACCACTGCCTTTGGCTACTTTTTTGCTTATAGAACCATATCGCATTAAACGAATTGTAAGTTTTTTATTCCCCTCATTAGATCCTTCTGGGCTTAATTGGCAAGTCTCTACCTCCTTAGAGGCCATCAGATCAGGCGGATTATTTGGAAAAGGGATTGGTAGTGGCGTATATAAATTGGGAGTCATTCCTGAAGTTCACTCCGATTTTATATTCGCCTCATACATAGAAGAGAGTGGTTTTTTTGGATTAATTATCTTTATTGCCTTGTATGGGGGATTGACCTACTTTGGGTTAAAAACTGCTCTCAGATATAAGCAGAATAATCAGATGTTTGCCTACCTTCTTAGTAGCGGCATCACACTGAGTATCACCATTCAAGCATTGATGAATATAGCAGTGGTCACCTCCTTATTACCACCAACAGGGATTCCTTTACCCTTCTTTAGCCAAGGGGGGACTAACTTGTTAGTGGTGTTAGGGCAGTGTGCTCTTTTATATAGCTTGATGGTGAACATTGAGAAGGAGATGTAGTATGGCTTACGTTCACAGTGCCGATTTTGATTATGATACCTACCGAAGTATCTACTCTGATACCCCTGAAAAAGAATTCCCTCGTATAAAAAAGCCAGCGAAGATCTCTTCATGGGGTCTCTCATTAGTGGTTATATGTGGTGCTGTGTTAGTTGTTCTCTCGTTAGGATACTACTCATTGCGCTTTATCCCCTCTTTATCTATTAAACAAGTAGAAATAGAGACATCTAGTAATAGCCAACTACCGAGAGATATCACTCATCTAGCTGAACAACTGGTAGGGCAGGCTCTTTATGGTAGATCAATAAAAGAATTTGAACAGCAGTTACTCACATATAACTCAATCTCTGCTCTCTCGATCACAAAAAAAGGGAGAAGTGTAATTTCCCACATTGAATTAATTACCCCACTAGCTTTGTTAAAAGATTCTAGCGGACGAACACTCGCCCTTACAGATGAATGCTTAGTACCACTACAAGATGGACATGATTCAATGTTTAGATCGGTACCTGTAATACATATTTCGACACTTCATGGTGATTATATTACCCGCTATGGTCTTGATACAGGACTTCAAGAAGCATTAATGATTACCCAAGAGATGGGACTTGATGAACATCAACGCCTTCCTATTATAGGTGAGATTACCTACAGCGGAAGACACACTTCCTCATTTGGCTCAATGACCATTGAGTTGCCTGCCTACCATAGTACGTTATTAGTCAAAGAAGTAGTCACAATGAAACAACTACTTGCTGCTTTTGAGATGATAAAAGCCGATTATCTTCAGTCCCCAGTGGCAAATATTGCCCTTATGAAGCAGTTAAGATATGATTTATATAATTCGGCTTTAGTGAAGCGGGTTTGACACGGAGGTTACTAGTGGCCACAGAGAAAATCATGATGGGTCTCGATATCGGAAGCTCGTGGATTCGTGCAGTCGTAGGAAGTGTCTCTTCCGAGGGGCAAATCATGGTCGACAGCATGTGTGAATTCCCATCCGAGGGAGTTCAAGGTGGTTCTATTGTCAACATTGAACAGGCAGTGAGCGCCATTAAACGGGTGATTCATGAATCAGAAGCTCAATCAGGTTCTTCTATTAGTCAAATCATTATTGGCCTTGGTGGGAATTTTGTTGAAGGACTCCCATCTCAAGGGGTGGTAGGAATCAGCGCTAAAGATCAAGAAATTAGAAGAGAAGATATTTTTCGTTCATTAGAGGTTGCTCGAGCATTTGAGTTGCCCGTTGATCGAGAAATATTACATACCTTAGTTCAAGATTTCCGTGTCGATGGGCGAGAAGGGATTAAAGATCCCATAAACATGCTTGGCCATCGCCTTGAGAGTAAAGTGCTCATCGTTACAGCCTCATCCTCGTTAGCACAAATTCATCGTAAATCGATTCAACGAGCAGGTTTTCAAGTACAGCGCTTAGTAGCAAAACAAATTGCTGATGCTGAGGCAGTATTAAGTACCGAAGAGCGGGAGATGGGGACTATCTTAATTAATATTGGGGGTGGAACCACCAATGCTATAGTCTACTCTCACGGCTCTCCAATCTTTACTGGTGGGGTGAATATTGGAGGAAACCACGTAACTCACGATATCGCCTATATTTTAAATAAACCGCGCCAAGTCGCAGAAGATATAAAAACAACAAGTGGAAATTGCCACATTCCATCGGTCAAAGCTGATGAGACAATCGTCATTCCCCAAATTGGGGGAATGCCATCGATTCAGATGCCGAAAAAAGAGTTAAGTAAAATCATTGAACCGAGAATGGCTGAAATATTTTCACTACTCCAAGTTGAACTCGAGAAAAAACAAATCAGAGGCTCATTTGGTGGAGGCTTAGTATTAGTTGGAGGGGGCTCGCTTCTTTCAGGTGCTACTGAATTAGCTTCTGAAATATTTCGCCTCCCTGCCCGTATCGGTTTTCCTGAGGCTTTAGCTGGACTCGATCGCTCATATATCGACCCCCGTTATACCACTACATTAGGGTTAATGATGACCGAAGCAAAACGGATTAGAGATCAATCTGCATCGGGGTCTTTACACTATGGTGGACAAAAAGGGGCACGTAAGTTCGGCCGACGATTGAAGGGTTTCTTTAGAACGGTGTTTTAATTGTAAGGAAGGATAGAATGGATTTTGATATCTTAGATGAACTGCTACACGATGAACAAACTACTCCCACCGACATTAAAGTTGTCGGAGTAGGGGGAGCAGGTGGAAATGCAGTAAATAGAATGATTGCCAGTGGTTTGAAGAAAGTTACGTTTGTCGCAATGAATACCGACATTCAGGCTCTTCAGCGATCAAATGCCCAACATAAGATGCCTTTAGGGAAACAACTCACCGGAGGGCTTGGAGCAGGTGGAGTACCCGAAGTGGGAGAACAAGCTGCCCAAGAGTCGAAAGAAGAGAACAAAGAG
>JBBAFS010000036.1:0-16609 GCA_041655255.1 Sphaerochaetaceae bacterium | reverse complement strand
AATCATCTCTCTGAATCGTTCTGAAGAGGCAACACTTCTCCCTGTCGCGATATGAATTGAAATGTGTTGTTCCATCAATTGATGTAAGACATCTAAAGTATATTTTCCAATGAGTTTATCGGTGGTTAATAATGTTCCATCTAAATCGATTGCAACTGCTGTTATTGACATAGTCTTAATATGCTCAAAAGAGTGATATGAAGCAACTGTAAAGTGAGTCAGTTGCCGATAGCGTGTGGTATGAGTATGTTTTGGCTCTACCAAGTGGTAGATAAAGGAGTGTTATTATGTTTAAACAATATGAATTACCGTATGCATTTTCGTCCCTTGAGCCCCATATCGATGAACTTACGATGGAGACTCACTACACAAAGCACCACGCTGCGTATACCAACAATCTAAATGCAGCACTAGAGAAAGATGCTTCACTTAAAGATAAGAGCATTGAAGAAATCTTAAGCTCTTTATCCTCTATTAAAGATGAGGGGGTACGAACTGCGGTAAGAAACAATGGAGGTGGTTATTATAACCATAATCTCTATTTCTCAATTCTCTCTCCTGAAGCCGTTACGAAACCAGCAGGTGATTTACTGGCACAAATTGAAGCCGATTTTGGCTCTTTTGATCAACTCAAAGAGAAACTCGCTTCACTAGCTGCGACTCGCTTTGGTTCTGGTTGGGCATGGCTTTCAGCTACAAAAGATGGCAAACTCATTGCCTCTTCCTCCCCAAACCAAGACAACCCTCTGATGGATGATGCTTCTCTCACCCCTATTTTAGGAATTGATGTGTGGGAGCATGCCTACTACCTGAAGTATAAAAACCTCAGAGGAGATTATGTAAACGCATTTTGGAATGTGGTTGATTGGAACGCTGTTTCCAAACTCTACAATAACCGCTAGATACCTTTTTTGGCACCTCCCACAAGGAGGTGCTTTTTTAAGCCATTTTTTTCTTAGCCTCTAAGGGATTAACAGTTATTTCTGTTTCTGCTATGCTTTTTTATCGAATATGGAACAAACTTAAGGAGTACCTATGGGAGATCGAATTACAAAAAAAGGAACACAGCTTATTGTCCCCGATAATCCAATTATCCCCTTTATTGAAGGAGATGGAACTGGACCAGATATTTGGGCAGCGAGTGTGAAAGTGTTTGATGCCGCTGTAAAGAAGGCATATGGATCTAAAAGAAAGATTGAGTGGAAAGAAGTACTAGCCGGAGAAAAAGCATTTAAAGCTACCGGAGAGTGGCTCCCCAAAGAGACTCAAAAGGACTTAGCAGACTATATTGTGAGTATTAAAGGTCCTTTAACAACACCTGTTGGTGGAGGTTTTAGAAGTCTCAATGTGACAATTCGTCAACTATTAGATTTATATGTCTGTCTACGACCAGTTAAATACTATCCTGGAATTCCCTCTCCTGTGAAAGCCCCCGAATTAATTGACATGGTGGTCTTCAGAGAGAACACCGAAGATGTGTACGCGGGGTATGAACTTAAAGAGGGGAGCGATGGTGCAAAAAAACTCATTGCTCTCTTGCAAGAACACTACGGGTGGGATATCCGACTCGATAGTGGTATTGGTCTTAAACCTGTGAGTGAAACAGGCTCTAAGCGTCTTATTCGATCAGCTTTGAAGTACGCCATTGAACACAACCGAAAGTCAGTCACACTGGTGCATAAAGGTAATATTATGAAATTTACCGAAGGTGCATTCAGAGAGTGGGGCTATGAACTCGCTAAAGAAGAGTTCGGCGAACACACTGTCACGTGGGATGATATCCCCGATGGGAAGATCCCAGAAGGGAAGGTGTTAGTCAAAGATGCAATCGCTGATGCTTTTTTACAACAAATTCTCACCCGACCTAAAGAGTATGATGTCATTGCTACAACGAATCTCAATGGAGATTACATCAGTGATGCTTTAGCAGCTCAAGTGGGTGGTATTGGCATTGCCCCAGGGGCAAACATCAATTACGACACGGGCGTTGCCGTGTTTGAAGCAACTCACGGAACTGCTCCGAAATATGCAAATCTAGATAAAGTGAATCCAAGTTCCTTAATCCTCTCTGGAGTTCTTATGCTCGAATACATGGGGTGGAGTGAGGCAGCTGCTCTGATTGATTCAGGGATCACCAAAGCAATTCAAGCTAAAAAAGTAACCTACGATTTTGCCCGACTTATGAGTGGATCAACTGAGATCGCCTGTAGTGCTTTTGGCGATGCTATTATCCAGCATATGTAAAGAATCTCTTCGCTTCGTACACCTCGTACGAAGCGAAACGCTTCTCAGATGAGAAAAAAGTCACAAGAGCCTTAATTTTACCCGTAAGTGTTAAATAATTACTCATGTTTCTAAAAACCTTATGACAATAGTATCGATTTTTCAGAGGTGAATTCGTAAGAGGTGATGACTTATCACATTTCTATGAAAATAAAGGCTGTTTTAGTAATTCTTTTAGTTATATCAAATTACATGTTTATTGTTACACCAATGTTATGACATATATAAAAAATTGAAAAAAGAGGTACTGCACATGTCATTAGTTTACTTCTTTCATCCTTCTTACATCTTCAGACAACTTCTCCCATCGATTGCCACATGAATCAAGATTGTGGTACTATCGACGCAATATATTACCAAGGAAGAAGTTATGTCGGTAGAACGTGTGCGAACATACTTGCAACAGTTTAATAAAGATCAAGATATTATTGAGTTTACTGTCTCTACAGCAACAGTTGAGTTAGCTGCATCTGCTTTAGAGGTAGAACCGGCTCAAATAGCTAAAACTCTCTCATTTTGGGGAGAGGAGAATATCATCATGTTAGTCACATCTGGTGATGCCCGAATCGATAATAAGAAATTCAAATCCACCTTTAACAAGAAAGCCAAAATGCTCGATAAAGAGAGTGTTTTTACACACACCCAATACGAAGTGGGGGGAGTGTGTCCTTTTGATTTACCTGAAAGTTGTGAAGTGTTTTTAGATGAGTCGTTGAAAAAGCTCTCAACTGTTTTTCCTGCTAGTGGATCGGCTTCTAGTGCACTGAGAACAACTCCCGATGAGTTGTTTACACTGAGTAAGGCTCGTAAGTGGGTCGATGTTACTATCTCAAAAACCGACGAATAAGGGCTTTTTTTAACGTTGTGTAGGGACGATACCGGATAGGGACATCAATTCGTGTACTACTGTGGACAATACTCTTTGCATGAGAAAACGTCTCAAATGTTTTTTTTCCATGATACGAACCCATTCCACTGTGACCAACACCACCAAATGGGAGATGAGTTGAACTCACATGTACTAACGTATCGTTGATACACCCTCCACCAAATTGGTAGGTGCGCTCAAACCACAATTGACGATCACGACGTTCACTAAATACATAACATGCCAACGGATGCTTCGTTTGAGAAAGAAGAGTTTCAACCTCACTCCAAGATGAGTAACTCAAAACAGGTAGTAGTGGTCCAAAAATTTCTTCTTTCATAATAGGAGAATCGAGGCTGACCTTATCAAGGATTGTGGGATGGATTTTCCTTTTAATGGGGTCATGAGGACCACTGTAATACAGGTGTTCTCCCTCTAATAGGTGTAATAATCGACTGTAGTGATCATCGCTGATAATTGAGGGATAAGAGGTGTGATCTCTCATCGCTTGTTCAAACTCCTGTTGCAATGCAACAAGGAGTTGCTCTTTTACCTGTTTGTGAACGATGATAAAATCGGGAGCAACACATGTTTGTCCAGCATTGAGCATCTTACCAAATACAATTCGCTTTGCCGCAAGGGCAATTGAAGCACTCTCATCTACAATAGTTGGACTTTTACCCCCTAATTCTAATGTGAGAGGGATTAAATCTTCACTTGCCCGTTTCATGATCTTTTTGCCAACTGTGGTGCTACCGGTGAAAAAGATGTAGTTGTATGGTTGATGTAGAATTTCATCGTAGTTGCCTTGGTGGGCCATTACCACTTTTGCATCACGTGGATCAAATACTTGTGTGACAATTTCATCCATGATGGCGCTTGTGTGAGCTGATTTAGCTGAAGGTTTTATTATGGCTGTGTTTCCTGCTGCAATAGCACCAATAAGAGGAATCATCGTTAGTTGAAATGGGTAGTTCCAAGGAGAGAGAATAAGAGTTACCCCATAAGGGACATATATATAGTAACTCTGTGCAGGAGCTAAAGAGAGAGGAGTTTTGACTTTTTGTCGTTTTGTCCATCGATAAAGGTGCTTTATAGTATAGCGGAGTTCAGAAAGAACAATTCCTATCTCACTGAGATAACTTTCAACCTCATCTTTACCAAGATCTTTGTACAGCGCTTCACTAAGTTCTTTCTCTTTGCGTTGTATAGTCACATATAGCTGACTAAGAAGCTTCTTTCTTCTCTCTATATCTAGTGTTTTCCCCATTGAGAAGTGATGATGCTGGCTTTTTACCAATGATGAAATATCCATCTTAGGTCTCCTCATCAACTTTATTGACCATAGCGAGCAAATCGTTAGTTGCCCTAAGGCGTCTACTGATATCACGAGCTAAGTTCATTATAATCATGGTGAAAATTTCAGGATGAGCTGTATATAATCGATGTAGATCGTAATGAGAGAGAGTTACCGTCACTACATCACTGAGGCAGACAATTGAAGCTGCACAGTTTTGGATATCAATGAGTTCCATCTCTCCAAAAGAGTCTCCTACGCTTAAGGTTGTGAGTTCACGCTCAAAGAGAGCTTTTTTACGAACAGCTACAGATCCTTTAATGATGAAATAGACACGGTTATTAGCTTCACCTTGCACTAATACCGACTCCCCAGATGTAAATGTCTCTGTGTGCAAAAATGTCCTAGTTATATCTAGTTGTTCGTCTGTAAGGCCACCGAACATACTGTGGTGAGATAGAAACTCATTCGTAACACCTAAGACTGACATGCTTTATAGTAACGTGGTATAACAAGAGGTGCAATAAGAGATATATAAGATGGAGCTTAAAGTGACACATTCTGTACATCTGAAACGAAACTGGTATGCATTTATAATCCATGCCTTTTTCTTAGCATTAACTCTCAATTTTATTGATATGAATACCGTTGTTCCAAGCATGGTCAATAGTGCCGGAGGGACAGCCTTACACATGGGGATTATCAGTGCCATTATGATTGGTGGCACAAAGTTGATGCAACTTCCCTTTGCCCATCTCATTCAAAAACAGAGAAAGAAAAAAAAGCTCTCTCATTGTAGGTATCTATGTCCGAATTATCTCATTAGGACTGTTAAGTTGGCTCTTAGGCTCCTCTTTCACAGGTTCACAGTTAATATGGTGTATTATTCTACTGATGGCTCTGTTTAGCTTCAGTGGAGCATTTGCCAATATCTCATATGTCGATATTCTGGGAAGAGTCATTGCTCCACAGAAGCGGAAAAAGTTGATGATTCTAAAACAGCTGATCAGTAGTATCGGTGTTGTCCTTTCAGCTCTTATTGTCCGCAGTGTATTAGAAAAAGTTCCTTACCCAGATAACTACCGCTTGTTATTCATCTTTGCAGCGGTTCTTCTTTTTATAGCTGCTGGAGGGTTTTATCTCATTAAAGAGCCCGACGATACCAA
Source organism: Sphaerochaetaceae bacterium (assembly GCA_041655255.1). Lineage (GTDB taxonomy): Bacteria > Spirochaetota > Spirochaetia > Sphaerochaetales > Sphaerochaetaceae > JBBAFS01. Next base: position 10,995 of record JBBAFS010000036.1, on the reverse strand, counting down.
AAAAGTAACTCTGAAAGAGCCTTTGGTAAAACAATTTATCTCGATCTTTACCACCAATCGAGATTTTCGCTATTACCTTCTATTGATGAACACAACATCGGTAGTGGTATCTGTTTTTCCTTTTCTTATGTTATTTGGTGGAACACGATTTACCCTTCTTCCTTCTCACACAGGAATGTTCTTACTTGTTCAGATGTGCTCAGCTGTTATCACCAACACTATATTAGCCCTCACATCGAAAAATAGGTACTACCGCCCATTAATGTATGCATTCATAGTTTTAAGCGCTGCTATTCCCATAGCTGCCCTTATACTGCCACCAAAGCCAATGTGGTACGCCTTAGTCTTTGTCGGTAGTGGAGCAGCATTTTCGTTATTTGAGATTGTTTCACAGGGAGTACTCATTGAAATCAGTAGTGAAGATAACATAGCCCTTTACACTGGGCTTTCTGGGTTTGGTTCAGTGATGCAAGTGCTCTTTCCATTTCTCTTTGGTCTATTAGTACCCATTTTGGGTTACACATTAGTGTTTATCGCAACCTCACTGTATCTTCTTATTGGGTTTATCAGCGCTAAGCAGATCTCGTGTGCTCATCTAAGATTGTAGTATTTGGTGGTAAGTTCTCTTCACAGCTGCTAAGATCTGATCTTAGGAAATGAAGATGAAACACATAGATGTAGTTGCTGCTGTTATTATTCAAGATAAAAAAGTCTTTGCCACTCAACGCCCCAATAAGGGGGAGTTGGCGTATGCATGGGAATTTCCTGGTGGAAAGATTGAGGCACATGAGACAGATAAAGAGGCTTTGATTCGAGAAATAAAAGAGGAGCTTGCAACTACGATTGAAGTGAAACAACTACTGAAAGAGGTGTATCACACCTACAATACATTCACTCTCACCTTAAAAGCATATCTTTGTAATATCGTTGAAGGAGAATTGATTCTTAAAGAGCACCTTCAAAGTCGATGGCTCGCTATAGATCAACTCGATTCGGTTGCATGGGCTGCTGCAGATATCCCCATTGTTGAAAAGATAAAGGAGATACTGTAAAAGCGCCATGATTACATTAGAAGAGCCATTTGCCATACTTCAGAACGAAAAACGAGTGACCAATCATGGTGAATCCTTGGAACCTTCTTTACAACCGACTTTGGTAATAAACGATCCTCCGAAGAGAAAGGTATTGAACACCCTTGTTCAAGAGTTACGAACGTGTTCTTATTTTGATCTGTTTGTTGCCTTCATTACTGAAAGTGGATTGAGGATGATTTACCAAGACCTCCGCGATGCAGCACAACGGGGAGTGAAAGGGAGAATCATCACCGGTGATTATCTTAATTTCACCCAACCTCAAGCTCTTCGAGCCCTAGCAAGCCTTGCGCCTTCAATTGAGACACGGCTCTCAATGGAAGAGGCATATCCAATGCATGCTAAAGGGTATCTCTTTTACCCAGAGGATAAATCTTATGCTTCTTTCATCATTGGAAGTAGTAATCTCACTAGTAAAGCGTTAGCCACGACCCATGAGTGGAATGTTCGTGTAGTTTCCCATGATCAAGATGAATTATATACATCAGTGAAAAAGCAATTTCTTAATACGTGGGAATCGTCTCACACTCTGAGTGAAGCTCTTATATTACAATATGAGCGAAAGTACGCCTCATTTAAGCGACCAGAAGCTCAACAAGAGCTTGAGAGTGAAGAGAATCTATGGAAGCCTATTGAAGCTAATACCATGCAACAAGAGGCACTCGCTTCACTGAAGAACCTACGAAAAGAGGGGAAAAAGAGAGCGTTACTAATTTCGGCAACCGGGACAGGAAAGACTTTTTTAAGTGCTTTTGATGTTGCTTTTGTGCGACCAAAGAAGTTTTTGTATATCGTTCATCGTCAACAAGTTGCAAAAGAGTCGATGAACAAGTTCAAAGAGATTATAGGTTCTTCTTTACGATGTACGCTCCTTGGAGGGAACGCACTCTTTGATAAGGATGCCCCATATGTGTTTTCTATGATTCAAACACTTTCTAAAGATGATGTGCTACAAAAGTTTCAAAGAGATGAATTCGATTATATCGTCATAGATGAAGTTCACCGTGCAGGAGCAGCCTCTTATAAGAAGGTGCTCTCGTATTTCGATGCTCAATTTATTTTAGGAATGACGGCGACACCGGAGCGAACTGACAATGAGAATATCTATGAACTATTTGATTACAATATTGCGTATGATATACGATTGAATCAGGCATTAGAGGCTAACTTACTCTCACCGTTTCACTACTATGGTATTTCTGATTTAGCATTTGATGGTATCCAAGCAGAGAGTTTTTCTCAGTTCTCCCTTATGGAAAAAAAGCAGTGGGTAAAGCACATCATAACTCGGATTCAACAATACACGTTCGATAACACCAATCGGCGGGGTTTAATATTTGTATCACGAGTCGACATTGCACATTTTCTGTCACACGAACTCAATAATCGAGGATTTAAGACAAGAGCATTAAGTGGCCAAGATAGTGATTATATCCGAGATCAAGCTTTTGATGATATAGAAGATGGAATATTGGAGTACCTCATAGCAGTGGATATCTTAAATGAAGGGATCGATATCCCCTCATTAAACCAGATTATTATGCTACGACCAACACAAAGCGCTATTATCTTTGTCCAACAACTCGGAAGAGGATTAAGGAAGTCTCCTGGCAAAGAGTTCTTAATCGTTCTCGATTTTATTGGTAATTACACAAACAACTACCTCATACCAATAGCTTTGTATGGGGATACTACCTATAAGAAAGATCAACTACGTAAATTACTTAGCTCTTCTGAATCTCTTATCCATGGGGAGTCGAGTATCTCATTTGATCAAGTAGCAAAAGAGCGAGTATATCAAGCAATCAATGGAGTGAACTTTGCCACCCAAAAGTTTTTAAAAGAGGCGTATGAAAAACTAAAAATGAAAGTCGGTAGAATTCCCACTATGGTCGATGCCATTGAGATAGGGGGCATCTCTCCACTTTTGTTTATTGATTATGCGAAAAGTTATTATAATTTTAAACTAAGGATAAGAGAAATCTCTGATTCAACTCTGTTAATATCTCACCTTAAAAGTTTAGAGTTTTTCTCAAAAGTTATTGCTCCAGGAATTCGTATTCAAGAACTGAGTATTGTGAATCTTCTTCTCACCAAAAAAAGAGATATCTCTATTGGTGATATACAGCACTACATTGCCCAAGAATATACATTTGAGGCATCAGAAGCTTCAATACATGGGGCAATCTCAATACTACAAAATAAGTTTTATCAACTAAGTCAAACAAAACGGTTTAAAGAGATTGTCTATTGTTATTGGGATGCTAATAAGATATCGATCAGTGAAGAGTTTGAGACATTGCTTCTCAATGAGGAGTACTACCAAGAGTTAGTAGATGTGTTACAAGTAGGGCATTATGAGTTTTCTCATTTTTATGCCTCTTATCGACAGAGCAATGATTTTTCATTACATCAGAAATATTCACGCCAAGATGTGTGTCGTCTGTTGAATTGGGAAAAAGATATGGGTTCTACCTTGTATGGGTATAAGGTGAATTACAAAAAACATGAGTGTCCTATTTTTGTGACATACCACAAAGATGTAGATAATCCATTAATTGATTATGGCGATCACTTTGTTTCTCCCAAGGAGTTAGTATGGGAAACAAGAACTCCTCGAACTCTTCAATCCAAAGAGATACAAGCAATCATACAACAAGAGAATCCACTGCGCTTTCATCTGTTTGTGAAAAAAAGTGACGATGAAGGAACTGATTCATATTACTTAGGAGAAGTTAAGTACATTCCTTCTTCGGCAAAAGATTCATGGAAGGTAGATGCGCATAATAAAAAAGTACCGGTTGTTGAAATGAGATTTTCACTCTGCCAACCGGTACCATCTTCTTTATATCAATACATCACAAGCGCTCCACCCAAAAGAGGGTGAAATTAAGCACTTGGATAGAGATTTTCGTTCCAAGAATCAAAGGCAAATATTTCTTTAAGATCTTTTCGGTTTCTTGGGGAAGTTTCTTGTGCTAAGTGTTTCTCTCCGAGGTACGAAGTGTCCCCTTTAACCCCTACAGCAACCAAAACAAAAACTGATTCATCATCGTTAATTCCAAGTACTTCTTTTGCTTTTGCTTCATTAAAGCCCGACATTGGGTGAACGAGTAATCCCTCTTCAACTGCTTGAAGCTGGTAAGCCATAGCAGCCATCCCTAATTCAAATGAGGCGTACTCTCGTTTCCCCATAACATTCGACCAAGAGCTATTTGTGACAAACGCAGTTAATACTGGTGCATGTAGTGCCCAGTAGTTTCCATCTGTTAATGCGGTCCCAAGACTCTTTAATTGCTCAGGATCGACTACAGTGACGATTCTCCATGGCTGTTTGTTCCCACTAGAAGGAGCAAGACGAGCAGCTTCTGCTAATCGTGTCAGGGTTTCTTTGTCTACTGTTTCTTTAGTCATGCCTCTATAGGCTCTTCGTTTCTCTAATGCTGATAGTAATGCCATACATTTCCTCTTTAAGAATTTTCTTATCTTGTTGTTAATAAAACAGAAGATGTTCATGTTACATGATCCATCTGTTTCACCATAGAAGGTAGTAATTCTTTCTCTCAACGGCAAGCTACATCCGATTCAGTATATCACAGAAACAGCTGAAATATATATGAAAAGTTATATATAAGTAATTTTATGTGATATATATAGCTATAAAGGAATAAAAAGTGTCAAATAAGGAGTTTTTTGCTTGACTTTAATCGATAATAAGTTATCTTATAGATAGAGAGATTCAATAGGAGGAACCTATGAAAAAGATAGCCGTTGCAGTAGATAAGGATGTTGTGAGTGGACACTTTGGGTTGTGTGAAAACTTCCTAGTCTTTGACCTAGAAAATGGTCATATTGATAAAATTGAAAAGGTCAAAAACCCAGGACATAGACCATGTGAACTTCCAGATTTCATTGAGACCATTGGTGCACAAATGATGATCGCAGGAAGCATGGGTAAAGCCGCAGCAAAGAAGTTTGATGAATTGAATATCAAATACATTATCGGAGCTAGTGGCGAAGCCAGAGCTGCAGTCTCAGCGTTTATAGAGGGATCATTGAAATCAGAAGGTGAGTTATGTGATTCATGGACATGTGAGTTCTTTGATTACTCGAACTGTGTATAATGTAATTGCCGTACAGTGACGTACACTCTATTTCTCGTTATGATGTGTGTGGACTTAGAACTCTAGGTCCACATTTTTACATCTAAGCAAAGGTGAGAAAAAGTATGGATGAATTAGTACACACAATAACACGTGCATGGGAGAAAAGAAGCGGACCCATTGTGTTTACCACAGTCGATCAACAGAGAGTACCAAACTCTATTTATGTGTTAAGCGTCTACCTTGATGCAAGTGGTGATTTCTGTATTGCAGATAATTACTTTTATAAAACAAAGAAGAATATCCAACAAAACAGTCTTGGCTCACTTCTATTTATTACCGAAGAGGGTAAGAGCTACCAAATCAAAGGGACTCTTACATACCACACCGAAGGAAGTGTGTATGAGTTTATGAAAAAGTGGACTCCCCCAAAATTCCCGATGAATGCAGCCACACGATTACATGTCACACACATCTACAGTGGTAGTGAAGAGATCTTTCTCACTTCGTAATAACCCTCTCACTCAAACAAACACATCCTATAAAAAAGTTTATGATATGACTTAAATACATACTTAAAGTATGTAAAACAAGGGTAGTGTAAACCAAGCACTGATTTGAGTAACTCAATCACAAGGTTTTGACTAAAGCATTATTAAACATATGTGTTATGAGAATGAATAATTTCGAACAGCACCTAGTTAAGTCAGTTTGGCACAAACTAGCATCATTAATAGAGATTATCTCATAAATTGATTTTCCATACACTATAGCTATTTACTTGAAGTTTAAAGCACAGTTATCCCCAACTGTCATAGTAAAGAGGTCTCTTTCTCTGAGTTCACTCTCTAGCTAATTTGGAGCTCTACCTTGGTGAGCAACTGGTCTTCACTTACATCGTCAATAGTGTTGAGGTAGTACTCGTAAGTGATTCCTGTAGGGTGTAGTTCTTCTTTTGAGAGGTATTTGTGGGCGACTGAATAACCACAGCCCAATGTTGAGTAAGAACCTTTGTGGATAAATGAGACCCATCTGCCACCTTCGATACTTCCAAAATGGATATCTTCCATATTTGGATGTTCGTCAGCTACGATGTAACCAATTTCCACTTTAAGGTTGCTCATCTCACGATGCAGATACGCAACGTAGGCGAGTCCAATGCGATCTTTATCGACACCTAGATCATGTAGGTATTCGATAATCCGATTAAACGCATTCCCTATTTCCACTTGAAGATCATCAACTGAGAGGCTTTTACGGATATGGAGGGTAGGGACAGCCCTTTTTTCAATAAGCTCTATCACATACTCCATGATAATCCTCCCTCTTTATGGTATCACGCTGAGATGAGATGGCAATGAAAAGTTGTTAATTTCTCTTAACTCATTGAGAGACAATGAAATCCATTAAATTAAGGATATGTTCACGCTCTTTTGATTCATCAAAGAGGGAGTGAATACGAGCAATCAATTCTTTGTGCATTTTTAGAGCATCAAAACGAGCTTGTTGAAGAACTCCAGAATCATTGATTTTCTCTAAAAAGAGGAGAATCTTACTTTGTGATTTTTCATACCCGTGTTTTTTTGCATAGGCGAAAAGCTCAAAAACTTCCTCTTGTTGGTTGGGAAATTGCTCTATGTACATGATAATAGGAAGGCTCTTTTTATTCTCCACGATATCATCACCTTGGTGTTTCCCTGGATTACCACTCTCTAGATTTAAGATATCATCAATCATTTGAAATAAGAGACCAATATCTTCTCCAAGGTGGCCACAAGAAGTGATGAGCTTTTGATCATCAGAAGCGACAGCACACCCTAATTCAGAGCCCATAGCAGCAAGGCACCCTGTTTTCATTTTGCACATCAACTCATAAGCTGAGGTAGTAGGTATCATTCTTTGATTATTGTGCCACGTAATGTCCATTCCTTGCCCGAGGTGGATGTTTCTCATATTACGGGCATAGATTTGATACAAGGAGAGTTTTTTCTCACTACTGAAAGAACTGTTATCAATAAGGAGGGTGGGATAGTAGTACAAGAAGTTTCCGGCATTAATGGAGATATCTGTTCCATAGATAGTATGGATTGCTTTTTCTCCCCGTCTTAAATCAGAGTTATCTTCAATATCATCAATAATCAGAGACCCATTATGAGGCAGTTCTACTAACGGTGTTAAAGGGAGTGCTTTATCATAACTCTCTTTACCACCGACCATATGTGCTACAAGGAGCATTAACAGAGGTCTCCACCTTTTGCCTCCACGATAAAGAAGATCTCGTGCTGGTGATATAATTGCCTCTACTAAAGGATATTCTTTGTCTGTAAATGAAGAGCCTATGTGTGAGTGAATAAAAGATGGTTCGATTTTATGAGGGACAATTTTTTGTAACTCTTGTTCAATATCGTGTAGGTAGGCTTCCATTAGCTATGTTTCCTTTGTATTAACTGCTCAATGTATTGAGCAACTGCTTCTTGGGTGTTAGGACCAATAATTTCATCTGCAACTTCTTTTACTGGATCTAAAGCATTACCCACAGCAACTCCGTAATAGTAGTCAACCATCCCCACATCCATGAGATCATCACCAAAACAGATAACTTCACGGGGTTCAACATCGACTAACATCCGTTTTAACCCTCCGTGCTTTGAAGCTAAGGGGCTACTTAGACGATACATCCCCACTTCCCATAATTCGGTAAAACGGACATTGGGATGACGGTGGATATACTCTTTTACTTCATAAGGAGGGTGTAACCAGAAAAAACCACTATAAGGATCTTCAGTGAGTTCAAGATGTTTCACATCTGTTGCTTCAAGACGTTGCTTTGGAGTATCAATCACAACCTTTCTCACATTGTTACACTCTGTTATTGATTCAAACAACGAGAGCACTTCGTGTTTCTCAATAGTTTGTTCAAACACTAAAGAGCCATCTAAGTACCCAACAGATCCTCCACCTAACACAGCAATGTCTGGTGAAAGTTCATCAAGATATCTTTGAGCAAAGCGTTTGCTCCGAGTTGTAGCAATGCCGAATTTCACTCCTAGTGAACGGATGCGTCTAATTGCATTGAGCGTTCTCTCTCCAATAGAGCGATCTTCTAATAAGAGAGTTTCATCTAAATCGGTAATGAGCCACTTTGGTAACGTCATAATATTGAGAACAGTATCATGCCCCTCATTGTACTGACAATAGGAAGCTCTAAGCGATTGGCTTTATATAACAACGACGCCGTTTGTGTTGCTCAGTTTCAAACCCCTTCCATTGTGCTCTGACCATCTCGTTAGTCTCTAACTCGGGTCCAGTTTCAGCATATTTGACCCCATTGGCCATGGCCACTTCAATCCCTTTTTGTAAAATTAAAGCATTTACTCCACGTCCAAAGTATTCAGGCTTTACGGCAATTAAGAGCATATCTAATACATCCGAACTCTTAAGGGCACGTAGCACTCGAATAAAACCAAAGGGGAATAATCTTCCATTCGATTTTTTAATCGCTTGAGATAAAGAGGGGACCATAATACCAAAACCAATAACTTGATCCTCTTTATCAACAACGATGTACAGATAATCTAATGTAACTAAACTATAAAATTGACTGACAGCTAAGGCGATTTGTCGATCATTGAGTGGGAAAAAACCGTACAACTGACTGAAGGATTCGTTGTACATGTGAAACATCTCAGTGGTATATTTCAACACATCTTTTTTCTTAGTGAATGTGAGAAGCTTAAAGCCTTGACGTTTTTGAGCAATTTCACTGATGCGTGCAATTCTCTCATCGATTGTTTCTGGTACAAACACTTTATATTCAAGCCAATCGGCGTCTTTCACAAACCCAAGGCTCTCAAGGTGTTGTGCATAGTAGGGATGGTTATACAAAGTGATAAACATACTGAGTTGGTCAAAGCCCTCTACTAAAAGACCTTGTTTATCTAAGTCACTAAAACCGATTGGACCAATAAGCTGATTCATCCCTTTGGACACACCCCATAAAGTGACAGCATCGATAAGAGAGCGAGAGACCTCTATGTCATCAATCACATCATAACGGGTGAAGCGGGCATAACGGGTGTGTTGCCCCTCATTGAGCTTATGGTTAATGATTCCAGCAATACGTCCAACAACCCTCTTCTCTTTATAAGCTAAAAAGGCAATTGACTCACAATGTTCGTATGCTGGATTCTTTTTAGGATTAAAATTTGTTTTCTCATCCCCAAGTAAAGAAGGGACATAATATTCATTATCTTTATATAGGTCATGAGGAAAGTCAAAAAAGACACTCCACTCTTTTTTAGTTGAAACTTCTTTAATAGTAATCACGCAAAGCCTCCTAGACCAATTGTATTGACAATGTATTACTTAGCAAGAAAAATCGTGCTATTTATTCAATTGTCTGTACGTTTAATTGTCCTGGAGAAGAAGTGAATACCCTTTGAGTTGGATATGCTAAGGTAATTCCCTCCTCTTCACACGCCTTGAGAATACTTAAATAAATCTCTTGTTGCACATCCATATAGACAGAGTAATTACCTGATGGGACATAATAGACCGTCTCAAATGAGAGTGCTCCATCACCAAGTGAATTCAGGTGTGATCGATCAAACAAAACCCCAGATACCACTTTCACTCCTTCTACAGCTTCTTTTACGATAGTAGGAATCTTCTCAATACTCTGGTGTGGTGTCTCATACGGAATAGCAAACGAGAAAGCGATTCTCCTTTTTTGCATCTGCTTATAGTTGTGAATTAACGTAGTGGTAAGAATTGAGTTTGAGATAACTAAGATCTCACCAGATAACGCTCTCACTCGGCTCGATTTGATACCAATTTTCTCAACAGTTCCTGAAGTGTCTTGAAAGACAATGAAATCACCAATCTCAAAGGGTTTATCTAAGTAGATGACAAAATAACTAAATAGATCTCCTAAGAGTGCTTGAGCAGCAATTGCAACTGCAATACCTCCAACTCCCAAGCCTGCTAAAGCTGCAGTAACATCAACTCCTAGGTTGCCTAACAAGAAAATAAGACCTAAGACCCATAATAATCCTTGAATAATAGATAAAAGGGGTCTCAGACTCTTTTCACGATTCTGTCCTTGAACATTTTTAGGGAAAAATCCACTAAAGGTCATCTCTAAGAATCGGTTGATGGCCCTAATGACAACAAATGTTGAGACAATGGCAAAAGCAGATTGTGCTAAAAGGTGGAGTCGATTTCCAAAGGAAGCTACCCCAATTGAGAAAGAGAAGATTCCTAGATAAGCGAGTGGAACAGCAATCTTTTGAACAAGATCTAATAGGGTAATAAGGTTTTTATGTAAAGCAATCTTTCCCTCTTTTGCTTGCTGAATTTTCTTTCTAAGAATTCTATTTACAATCGATAACAGAATAAAGCCGATTATCAAAGTAAAAGCGCCGGCAATATACTGAGCATAGTCTCCAGTTATAAGCGAATATATCCGTTTCATCGTTTCCATAAAGGGGAGTATAACAAAAAAAGAGAGAGAAGGAAGTCCAAAAGAGGGGTAATGTAACCCTTTAGAAATGTAAACGGTTACACTAAAGACGCTATAATCACTGAAAACTACTGAAAACATGATAAAAGAGAGAAAAATTGCAAAATATATAAAAATATACAAAAATATTGCGGAAACCACTTGATTATTTATTTTATATTTACTACATTAAGAATGTAAGCAGAGATTAAAGATAAAGGAGCTACATTATGGAAAAAATTACTTGGTTCGCAACATATTTTGGAATCGTGGCAGGCGTAGCCTCCATCGCATTAGCATT
>JBBAFS010000035.1:0-16627 GCA_041655255.1 Sphaerochaetaceae bacterium | reverse complement strand
AGGAACCTGTTCTGTATTGAGACGTAATTGAAGACGTCCTTCAATCTTTCTCACATACAAGTCGGGAATAATGTAGTGAGTTTCACGACTATCATATTGAAGTCCTGGATAAGGGTTCAAACTCTTGAGGTATTGAAACAGCGTTGTGATGGTGTGTTCATCCACTTTCATTTCAGAAGCAACTTCTGAAAATTTTTGTAATCGTAATTGTTCTAAGTGGTCGTATACAAGAGCTTTAAACAATATTAATTCATCTTCATCAAGAAGCTGGTCATCTTGTGCTTGTAGAAGGAGTGACTCTCTAAAGTCTTTTGCGGCGATGCCCGGAGGATCGAGTTTTTGGACAATGGCAAGTGCATCAAGAAGGGAAGAGAGTCGTTTTTGAGGAACAAGTGAATCGACAGGATTACGGTGAAAACCGTTGTAGTCAATGTTACTGATAATAAGTGATCCTAATTCAAACTCCTCTTCGCTTAATGATAAGCACCCTAGTTGCCTTAGTAAGTACTCTTGTAGTGTCTCTTGTGTCGATAATGCCCCTTCAAGAAATTGAAGATTACTATCTGCAGCTTCTTGGTTGTATGTATAAGAGAGACGAGTGGAAGAGCCTAAACGTTCACTGGGAAATGTCGTGGTATCACTAAGATCGTCATCGGTGCGTTTACGACCTTCAGCTGCCGATATCCTCTCAATTGAGACTACTCGCTCAGATGGAATCTCTAAGGCAGGATTTTGTTCAATCTCGGCTTTAATACGTTGTTGCAACTCGAGTGTCGACATAGCGAGAATCTCGAATGTCTGAATGAGTTGCGGGGAGAGAGTGAGTTGTTGTTTGAGCGTCTGTTGGATACCTAATGTCTGTTTCATAGCTACTCACTTTGATAAAAGTCTTCTCCGAAATAGATACGACGTGCCCCTTGGTGTTCTAGCAGTTCATACTTTTGACCACTTGCTAAGATGGTCCCTTCGTTAATGATATGCGAAGTATGGGTTATTGCCAATGTATCTCGTACATTATGATCAGTGAGGAGTACTCCAATTCCTTTTTCGGCCAAAGAGACGATAAGGTGTTTAATCTCGTACACCGCTTTAGGGTCAATCCCAGCAAACGGCTCATCTAATAATAAGAAGAGTGGATCTTTTCCTAAAGCTCGAGCAATTTCACACCGTCTGCGCTCTCCACCACTTAAAGTGTATCCGTATTGATGGCGTATTTCTTGTAATCCAAACTCCTCTAATAAAGAGTCGACGACATCTTTTTTCTCCCCTTTAGAAAGATCGTCTCGAGTTTCAACCACGAGGTTAATATTATCTTCAACACTGAGTTTACGAAAAATTGAAGGTTCTTGAGGAAGATAACTGATGCCTAAGCGAGAACGTTTATACATTGGTAAGGTGGTAATATTGTGTCGATTTAATAAGATCGTCCCACTGTTACTTCTGATAAATCCAACAATCATATAAAACATGGTGGTTTTCCCTGCTCCATTCGGACCAAGAAGACCAATGATTTCTCCTGTGTTCATTGAAAGTGAGACATTATTCACAACAGTGCGTCGTTTGTAGCGCTTGGTGAGGTTTTGGGCCTCTAATATTCCACTAACCATGGACAACTCCTTTGATTGTCCCTGAAAGTTCAATCTCATCGGTCTCTAAATTGACACGACACACATCGGCTTGGTAGGTATCATCTTTGTAAATGATCGAGGCATTTCCTGTAAGAACTAATGTTTGAGCCTCACGATCGTACTCGATGCTATCACCTCGGCAGATCATGGGGCCACTGTCGGTATGTCTCAAAATTTTCGCTTCCACTTGTAAGGTAAGAACACCAGCATTTCGATCAAAGAGGAGGTAGGCTCCAGTGGCAATGATCTGGTGTTGTAGATCTAAAATTTCGACCCACCCATCGACACTAAAGATTTCTTGTTCCCGATTGTAGTGAGCTTGGTTGGTGGTGATACTGATACGTTGATCACGATCGACGATACTCACGTCCCCTTGAGCGTAGAGATTTTCTGAGTCATCACCATCGAGGGTAATAGTGTGTGCTTTGAGAGTAAGAGCATCAATATGTACTTCAGCTCCTTGACTGAGCACGATAGATTGTTGCCCCTCTCTCATAATTGCCCGAGTGAAACCGCCACTAAAACTCATACTTTTTGCACTCAGGATTCCCATACCAATAACGAGAACGAGCAAAGAGGTGAGGATGAAGACTTTTCTACTCTTATTCATAATGTAGTACTCCCTCCTCTAAAGTGATGAACTCATACGTTGCTTTAGCAAAATCTCCAAAAAATCCTACTCCAAAGAGTATATCACCGCTTTCGTTCATAATGGAGGTGTATTGGTCTGCATCACCAGTGAGTGTCCACTGTTCATTATTCCAAAAGAGCTTATGAGCGTTGATTGTGAGGTTCTCGGTGATGTTATGAATCTCAACTCCCTCTTCTAAACTCATGTTATGATTATCTGTGTGGACGATAGCTCTACCAAAAGAACCACGAAAAAGAAGATTTCCCTTCTCATCGCTTTGAGTAAATACTCCATCTGTGATTACAGCTTTATGCTCTTTGTTGTACACATCTATCTCAGCAGCTTCAATGATGATGGGTTGAGAGTGGGCTACTTTAATGAGGTAGGTCGCATCAGATAAACTCAAAGAAGGGTATTGGCCATACAAGGAGGCCTCTAACTCCTCTTCAGTGGCAAAAGAGCACCCCATTAAAAGAGAGATTGCCACAATTGCCACACCGACCCACCTGTTCATGATGTTGCCTACTGTTCAATAATCTTTGTAATCACAGGGGTATATTCGTGTTCGTTCCTTTTTGAAAAAAGTCTACTTATTAAAAACCCTAAGGCAATACCACCAATACCGTATACAACTCTCATCATTTCAGAAGGGGAGGTGTGAAACAGTGATGTGATATAATAGCCGACAGGAAAAAGGAGAATTGGAACTAACAGTGTCACAAACCCTGCCATAATCGTTTTCCCTGGTGGGAGGTATAATTCAACGGTATCTCCGATTCCGATGTGTCCATCAGCCGTATTACGGGCACTGAAGGTTTTTCCTTGTGATCCACAAAAAGCCCCTGCACTACAGTTTTGGCATGTTTGTGTTTGACAACTGACGGTAACACTCCCATCACTCTCTATAGAAATAACTGAAGCTAGTTCAACCATAATATGCTCCTATTGATCCATATCGACCGACTCTTTTACTGTCGTAATCGATGTTGCTTTTCCATCTTTGGTTATCTCAACGATAACCCCTTGTAATTCTAAGTTCTTGTATGATTCTACACTTCGTGAAGGTATTTGTGTTAAAAATCGTTCAATTTCAACACTACTGTCGAATCCCCCCACCGATAGAGCACTTCCACATCGCCCGTTGTCGGTGATGGCGGCTGTCGCCTCCTCTAAGATACGAGCATCGCTACTGAGTACTTTTGAGTGTGTCCCTATTACAGCGGCAACTCGGCCTTTGAGGTGGTGAGCCATTGTTTGTTTCTCTGCAGTTGTTGAGGCATGAAACTGAAGGCATATAGCGTCACTTTCAGGGAGAAGTTTTTCAACAAGTGAGTTCGCTTGGATAAAAGGGTTTGATGTATGGGTACGATTAAAATCGGCATTTCCCAACAGATTTATGAAGGCAACTCGAATCTCCCCAATGTGAAAGATTCCGAAACCTCTTCCGGGATTCCCAAAGGGGTAGTTGGCTGGTCGAATAATTTTTCGGTTTTGTCCAATATATTCGACCATATCCTTTTTATAATAGGTTTTTTCACCTGTAGTGATGAGATCGACGCCTAACTTTGTAATCTGAAGAGCGTGGTTTTTCCCTATACCAAAGCCCCCAGTAGCCCCTTCGCCGTTTGCTACGACAAAATCGATACTCTCTCTCTCTTTAAGACCCTTTAGTCCATTTTTTAGGGCTTGGATTCCAGGTTTTCCTACAATCTCTCCTAAAAACAAAATTCGAATACTCATAGAGGTACTCTAATTCTCTTTTAAACCTTTTTCAAGTTTCTACAAAGAGAGGCGTCTTGATTTTCGTCTTATCTTCTCACTGCTTCTAATGCTGCTTCATAATTTGGGTGGCTTTTCACCTCTGGGACGTACTCTACGTACTGTACGGTATTATTGCTATCTAATAAGAAAATAGAGCGGGCAATAAGGCCGTGCTGGGGTAGGTATGTTCCAAAAGTGTGGGCAAAGTCTTTATCTTTGAAATCACTTACGGTGATTACATTCTCAACTCCAGCAGCACCACACCATCTTTGTTGGGCAAAAGGGAGATCCATTGAAACTACAATGACTGTCACATCATCTAAGCTGGTAGCTTCTTGGTTAAAACGACGAACTTCGGCATCACATATTGAAGTGTCTAAAGAGGGGACACCTACAATAAGTTTTTTCCCTTTAATAGAACTGAGTTTAAATGGACTTAGATCATTATTCATCGCACTAAAATCGGCGACGGTATCTCCAACATGTATTTCGGTTCCAACTAATTCAACAGGATTTCCACCAAATGTAACTTTCATACAAAGTCCTCCTATGTACATACAGAAGGTAGTTAAACTATCTTCAATAGACAACCATAAAGATTGACACATCTTAAATCTCTGCGTTATAGTCAGCTCGAAAGCCCAGGTGGCGGAATTGGCAGACGCGCTAGGTTCAGGTCCTAGTGGTGGCAACACTGTGCAGGTTCAAATCCTGTTCTGGGCAACTCATATACACATTACATAGCCACAGTAGCAGATAGAAAAATTCCTCAAAAAAGAGTGTTGGAAAACATTTTGATTAAGAGAGCTTTACTATAAAAGCCAGATCACGTATTCCCAACATCGAGAAGTCTGTACCTAGGAGTTACACCTAGTGCTGAGGTGTTATGTGCCTCTCATTCAATTATGGGTTTTTACTTTTCTTATATCTACAAGGATAGACTCTTACCTATATGAGGTTTGTGCTTATACCATAAAGGTAGTCTTTATTAGCCCCTATAAGAGATAAAGCCTTACTTAATAAGTCTTATTTGTCATTTTTAGGCCATCAAACCCCTCCTCATTCTTTTCTCTCATCTCTTTAGTTGCATTCTCTTGGGGATGGAGTATCATAAACGTATGCAAAAATCTTCTGGTTGTATTGGTGTTTTTACTGCCTCTTTAGATGATGAATACCAATCTACAGTGTGGCGTGCTATTGAAGATGAAGCTCAAAAAAGAAACTTTGCATCGATCTCTTTTTTAGGTTCTCGTATCGGTTCACCCATCTCTGCAGAGGCCTCATCTAACTTGGCTTATCACTTGGCAAATGAACAAACAATTGATGGTCTCATTATTATCTCTTCATCATTGGCGACCTTTTTTACATCGTTAGATCTTAAAGAGTTTTTTAGTCCTTGGGAGTCGCTTCCAAAAGTTTCCATCGGGATGGATATCCCTGGAATGAGTAGCGTCACAGTCGAAAGTTCAAAGGCCATTGAGCAGATTATTGAACACCTTGTTCACGATCACGGAAGAAAAAACTTTGCGTTAATTGGAGGTCCCCCAACTCACGATGAGGCAGTGAGTCGTAAAAAAGCACTTATAGATGCTCTTAATCTGTATGATTTAGAACTCGATCCTGAGTTGATGGTCGATGGAACATTTGTTCAAGATTCTGGGGCGAGAGGGATGGAGGCTCTTTTAGCGAAAAATAAAGTCATCGATACGGTCTTTTGTCTTAATGATCGAATGGCTCAAGGGGCACTATCGTTGTTAAGCCAACGAGGTTATCATGTTCCTGAAGATATCTCGGTTATTGGCTTTGATGGAATACCCGCCTCACGATATACCCATCCGCCGTTAACCACGGTAGTGCAACCAATGACAAATCTCGGTAGAGAAGCTGTTGCGATGTTAGATCGCCTCATGGGCTCTTCTCAAGAGGAGCATAAAGTGCTTCGTAGCACTGCTATTATTAGAGAGTCGTGTGGTTGTGCGCCTCAGTTTAACTTCAACAGTGAAGGTGTTGAAATTCCCTCTTATGCGAGTAGAAGTGAGAAAAAGAGTATTCAAGAGCTGGTAACGTTAGTGAAACAAGAGAGTCATCCCCATCTTATTGCTCTTCTTAATAAAGGGATCGACACTACCATTAGTGAAAACGGCATGGTGGAAAGATGGCACGAATACATCTCAATTGTTGAAAGTCGCTGCCTTGATTGTCCGACTAAGAGTAAAAAGAATCTCATCGGGGCTGCTCGAGCATTTGTGGGAGAGAAAATTGGACGTTACCAAGCAGCAAAGCGACTCGATGTTCAAAGCTCTTTTGAAGCTCTTAGGCACGTCAGTGCCATGTTAGCTGGTACATTTGAGATGAGTGAATTAGTTCACAACTTAAAAAATAGTTTACACCTCTTTGGTATCAAACGAGGCTACCTTGTCGTGTTTTCTCACAATACGGGAAAAGGGCGATTGGTGATGGACATGGAGAGTGGAGATATCCCCTCTTTTCATGAAATTAGAGAGTTTGATTCAGATCAACTACTCCCACCTCATTACGATCGAGTGTGGAGAAAAGGGCAGTGGATTTTACTTCCACTTGTCTATAACACCGAACCTCTTGGATACATCATTGTACCGGTGGGGATGGAATCTCCAGCGTTGTATGATGTACTTCAAGAACAAATCTCCAGTAACTTAAAAGGGACCCTTTTGTTAGAAGAGATTAAATCTCATGAACAAACACTGAGTGAACAAGTTGCTATTCGGACAAAAGATCTCATTAAGGCAAACAAAGAACTCTCTAATGAGATTAAACGGAGAACCGAGTTAGAAAAAGAGGTGATGGAGATTTCAAGTAAAACCATGGAACGTATTGGACAAGATCTCCATGATGATTTAGCTCAACACCTGTTAGGAATATCACTACTTACGAGCTCTATTCGTAAGAGTACAGAGGCTCAAGAGAGTGAACTTGGTTCCTCTTTAGCCCAAATATCTCATCTTCTTACTGAATCTATTATGAAAATAAAGACAATCAGTAGAGGCTTACTCCCTCTTGAGATGGAGGCACATACCCTCAGTAAACGAGTCGATGCCTTGGTCAATGATACTAAACGTTATTTTGATGTCGATATCGACATCGTCATTACCCCCTCTTTTGAAGAGATTGAAGAAGATCGAACTCTTCACGTCTTTAGGATTATTCAAGAGGCACTCACTAATGCAGTAAAACACTCAAAAGCCGATAAAGTTGTAATCTCCCTCTATTCAGAGACGGATGAACACAATGAGCGAGTCCACTATGCCTCGGTAACCGATAACGGGGTAGGAATTCCCCGAAGGATCCGTAAAGGGGCATTGGGGTTACGAATTATGCGTAATAGGGCAAGTATGGCAAAAGGGGAGTTAGATGTCGATTCGACAGAAGATGGTACCACAGTACGAGTGAAACTTCGGGAGTAGAATATGAGAAAACCTGTTACATTAATTGTTGTTGATGATCACCCTCTTTTTCGCCACGGTCTCGTGAGTGTATTGGGGAATGTCCCCCACTTTAGTGTGATTGGAGAAGCCCCCTCTATTGGGGATGCTCACACCTTAATTGAACAAAACCAACCCGATCTTCTGTTAGTCGACATCTCCCTTGGAGAAGAAAATGGACTTGAATTAGTAAAGAGTATTAAAGCTCTCTATCCCGAAATCTCCCAAATTGTGGTATCGATGTACGATGAAGTCATTTACGCCTCTTCGGCTCTTAAAGCAGGAGCGAAAGGGTACATCATGAAACAAGAGGCAGCTGAAACACTTTTGGGTGCTATCGACACAGTCTTACAAGGGAAGATTTATCTCTCTGAGGCGATGAGAGAGCGGATGCTCGATTCGATGCTCAGTCAAAAAGATGATCCTCAATCTGACCCTGTTGAAACTCTCAGTGTTCGTGAACATGAAGTCTTTAGACTCATTGGACGAGGCTACGGAGTTCGTGAAATTGCCGACACACTCAATCTCTCACATAAGACTATCAACGTGTATCGAGACAACATACGACGTAAACTCTCAATCGCTGATGCGGGGGAGTTAAGAAAGTATGCCATTAAGTGGACAAAGAGCAAAGAGATGTGACCACTAGGACGTTTGTCCTATTCCCAATTTAGACAAATGCCCACTGTCGTTGGCACCACAGCTCGCTTACAGTTGATGTAGGGGAGTAAGATTGGACTTCTTCCCACACTATGAACTGTTGTCATTCATTAGATTCAGATATCTAAAAGAGAAAGACACAAGGAGGATTTGCTATGGCAAAGAAAGTAAAGGTTGCTGGAATTGTAATGATTCTGCTCATCATCAGTATCTCACTGTTTGCTGGCGGTCAATCAGACAAAGCTGCATCCAAAGTCATCAACGTATGGAGTTTTACCGACGAAGTGCCAAATATGATCGAGCGGTATAAAGAACTCCATCCCGAGTTCGATTACGAAGTGAAAACAACAATCATTGCAACAACAGATGGTGCTTATCAACCAGCACTCGACCAAGCTCTTATTGGTGGCGGTTCAGACGCTCCTGATATCTACTGTGCCGAAGCCGCATTTGTGTTGAAGTATACTCAAGGTGATGCTGCTCAATATGCTGCTACCTACAAAGACCTTGGTATCGATGTAGATCGCCTCGTAAGAGAAGCTGACATTGCTCAATATACCGTTGATATTGGTACGAATAACCGTGGTCTTGTCGGTTTAGGGTATCAAGCAACAGGTGGAGCATTTATCTATCGTCGCTCAATTGCTAAAGATGTGTGGGGAACCGATGATCCTGCAGTCATTTAAGGGAAAATTGGTCCTGGTCTTGATAAATTCTTTGAAGCAGCACAAGAGTTACGATCAAAAGGGTACGGAATTGTTTCTGGAGACGGAGATCTCTGGCATGCAGTTGAAAACAGCTCCGACAAGGGGTGGATTGTTGATGGAAAACTGTTCATCGATAGCAAACGTGAAGCATTCTTAGACCACGCTCTTAGATTAAAACAAAACGATTACCACAACGACACAGCCGACTGGACTGATGCATGGTTTGCAGACATGAAAGATGCTGGAAGTAAGAAAGTATTTGGATTTTTCGGACCAGCTTGGTTAATTAACTACGTTATGGCTGGAAACTCAGGTGGAAATCGTCCTGGAGAAGGGACCTATGGAGACTGGGCAGTCAGTGAACCTCCTATTGGATTCTTCTGGGGTGGAACATGGGTCTTAGCTAACCGTGATACCAAAGTGAAAGATGGCGTTGCTGAATTAATTGAATGGATTACCTTAGACAGTTCTGATACTGGCTTACAATACTATTGGGCAAATGGAACATTATTCGGTCCTGGTGGAACGAAAGACTCTGTTGCCTCTGGTACAGTGATGAAGAGATCAGATGGTAGATTAGACTTCTTAGGTGGACAAGATATGTTTGACGTTTTTGTACCAGCTGGAGAATTTGCTAGTGGTAAAAACTTAACCCAAAGCGATGAAACTATTAACAACATCTGGCGTGATCAAGTTCGTGAATACACCGCAGGGAATAAATCACGTGCTAAAGCAATTGCAGATTTCAAACAAAACGTAGCTGATACCTTAGCAATACCATTCTAAGAGTTACGAATGAACACGAGGTGGGTAGAATTCTGCCCACCTCATATTTCATGCAATAAAGGAGGGAGAGAGTGGGCAAGAAAAGTGTGAGTTATGCTAAATATGGATATATTTTTTCCATTCCCTTCGTCGTAGTGTTTCTTGTTTTCTCCTTATATCCGATTATTTACACCCTTATTATTGGGTTTACCGACTTACGTGGATTAGGGGTGAAACAATTTCAATTCTTAAAAGATCCTTTTGAGAACTTCAAAATTATATTGGCCAATAAGTCATTTAGGAAATCGTTGGGCAACACCACGATGATGTGGATTGCAAACTTTATTCCTCAAGTCTCATTGGCACTGTTATTAACTGCTTGGTTTACAAACCGAAACTTTAAAGTAAAAGGGCAAGGCGCTTTTAAGATTCTTATTTATATGCCGAATATTATTACTGCAGCGACGATTGCTATTTTATTCCAATCACTGCTTGGATATCCCAAAGGCCCCATTAATGATCTTCTATTGAAGTTGAATTTCATTGATAAACCTCTCAATTTTCCTCAACAAAAGTGGACTGCTCGAGGGGCTGTCGCCTTTATTCAGTTTTGGATGTGGTATGGAAATACGATGATTGTCTTTATCGCAGGGGTGTTGGGTATTAACCCCCACCTCTTTGAGGCGGCTGAAATCGATGGCGCTACTCCGACACAGATTTTCTTTAAAATAACACTTCCATTGATGAGAACTATTATCTTATACGTCTTAGTGACCAGTATGATTGGTGGGCTACAGATGTTTGATATTCCAAAACTCTTCTTACTTGGAGGTCCAGATAGTGCAACGGTGACAACCAGTGTCTTTATATTCAACCAAGCCTTTAGTGGAAGTTACCTCTATAACCGAGCTGCTGCTGCCTCAATGATCGTTTTTGGTGTCATTGTCATCCTCTCTATCTTCCTCTTTAGACTGCTGAGAGATAGCGATGAAGCAAAGATGAAGAAGTTTAAAAAAGAGCAAAAACGGTTAGAGCGATTACGTGCTAAGGGGGTAGAGGTATGAAAAATCCTAGTATTGCTACCACCAGAGCACTCTATAAAACGATAGTGTATGTCGTGTGTATCTTTTTATCGCTGTTAAGCTTGTTCCCATTTTGGGTGATGTTTATGAACGCAACACGAGGAACGTATGAGATACAACAAAGTTCTGTCGGATTATTTCCTTCCACTTTTTTATTAAGTAACTGGAAGATTTTAGTTGGTAAGAGCTTTAACCCTTTTGTTGGATTTGTGAACTCGATGATTATCTCAAGTGGAGTCACCATTCTTTCAGTCTATTTCTCATCTCTTACTGCCTATGCCCTTATGGCGTATAACTGGAAACTGCGTCAACCATTTTTCACTTTTATTTTGGCAGTATTAATGATTCCAGCTCAGGTTTCGAGTATCGGGTTTTACCAATTTGTCTATCGTATCCACCTCACTAATAGTTTTATTCCTCTGATACTCCCTGCTATAGCAGCTCCAGCAATGGTCTTTTTCATGAGGCAGTACCTCTTAGCTGCCTTACCGCTGGAGATTGTCGATTCGGCACGAATCGATGGATCAGGTGAATTTGCTACCTTCAATAGGATTATTCTCCCTATTATGAAACCGGCACTCGCTACTCAGGCAATCTTCTCCTTTGTAGGGAGTTGGAACAACTTATTTATCCCCCTCATTTTATTGACAAACAAAAGTAAGTACACCATGCCCATTATGGTAAGCCTACTTCGTGGTGATATCTATAAAACAGAGTATGGCTCAGTCTATTTAGGACTCTCATTAACAGTGCTACCTCTGTTTATTATCTACTTCCTCTTAGCTAAGTACATCATCGCTGGTGTCGCTTTAGGCGCATTGAAAGAGTAAGTGGTATACGTAGGAGAGTGACATGCACACCAATATGCAACGGGCAAAAGTTCTACTTGCTCAGATGAGCCTCAAAGAGAAAATCGCACAGCTAGTTTCTGTTTGGTTTGAGATAGCCGAAGATGAGAGTATCACAATACGGCAAGCGTTTTCCCACCATCAACACAATCCTCTCTCCCAACAGGAGATTTTACAAGATGGGATTGGGCAACTCTCTCGTCCATTTGGGACCGTTGCCAAGGATGTGAAAAAGCAAGCCGCCTCAGTGAATAAGATTCAAAAATATATCATAGAGAGTACTCGCTTAGGTATTCCTGCAATGTTTCACGAAGAGTGTCTCACTGGAGCTATGGTTAGTGGAGCAACAATCTTTCCTAGTGCGTTAAACTACGGCTCTACTTGGGATCAGACCTTGATCAAAGAGATTGCCACCCGCATTGGAAAAGAGTTGAGATCTCTTAACGTCCATCAAGGACTCTCCCCAGTATTAGATGTTGCTCGTGATGCCCGATGGGGCCGCTTAGAAGAGACTTTTGGTGAAGACCCATATCTTTGTGGAGTAATGGCTTTAGAGTATGTAAAAGGGCTACAAGGAGAGAACCAAGTTCCTCTTGCTACGATAAAGCACTTTGTAGGTCACTCAGCAAGTGAAGGGTCTCGTAACCATGCACCGGTCCATTTTGGTCTTAATGAGATGCACAATGTCTACGCCCTCCCTTTTGAGATGGTGATTAAAGGGACTCGTGTTGGTTCAGTGATGCCAGCTTACCACGATATTGATGGTATTCCCTCCTCTGCAGATAAGTCTCTTTTAGATACACTACTACGTAAAGAGTGGGGCTTTGATGGTTTGATAGTGAGTGATTATGAAGCGATTGCTCAGTTAGTCTCTGATCATCACATCGCTGATGATTTTGCTGAAGCTGCTGCATTAGCACTGAAAGCGGGAATGGATGTGGAACTACCGAGCTTTACTGTCTACAAAAAAGGATTAGAAGAGGCAGTTGAACGTTCGTTAGTAACGGTCGATGAGATTGATGCAGTTGTTGTTCGAGTGTTAGCTGAGAAGTATCGACAAAAAGTATTTGAAAAACCGTATGTTGAAATAGATGCCATAGAATTGGCAACAAACGAATCTCACAACTTAGCTGTTGAAGTGGCAGAAAAGTCGATTGTGCTTCTAAAAAATGAGGGGGCTTTACCTCTTACTCAAGAGACAAAGATTGCCCTTATAGGACCACTTGCCGATCACCCCTATGCGATGTATGGAGGCTATACTCCTCCAATTCACCTTCAAGGTTCTTCAACCCCTGAGCAAACTGTCCCTAAACGCTCATACACCATTAAAAAGGCGATAGAACGCCTCAGTAAAGCCGAAGTAATGTATGAACCAGGGTGTGTGTTATACGAAGGATCTTTTGAAAGAGCTCTCTTTTTCCCAGGAGATGTAAAAGATGACGATGAGAGTCAAACAAAAAGTCTCAGTAGTGATACATCTTTTATCTCTCAAGCTGTCAAGGTAGCTAAGCAAGCCGATGTGGTGGTGTTAGTGGTTGGAGATCTCGTTGGACTTTTTAACCAAGGTACCAGTGGAGAAGGCTCTGATTCAGCTACGTTAAAACTTCCAGGAGTTCAAGAAGAGCTCATGGATGCAGTCATTGCTACAAACAAACCGGTGATTACCATCTTAGTCAGTGGTCGCCCTTATACAATTCACTCCTCAGTAGAACATGCCAATGCTATTATAGCTTCTTGGTTACCAGGAGAGGGGGGAGGAGAGGCTCTTGCCAATATCTTATTTGGAAAGAGTAATCCAAGTGGAAAGACCACTCTCTCATTTCCACATACTGCTGGAGCTATGCCTTTCTTTTACAACCACTACAAAAAGTCACAAGGTCTTCCAAAGCAAAAAGCCTTTGGTGCTCAATACCCGTTTGGCCACGGCCTGAGTTACACAACCTTTACATACTCCGATGTGAAACTCACCACTCCCACAATCACAGTGGATGGAGAGGCTCAAGTTGAACTCACACTTACAAACAGTGGCTCATTCATAGGTGATGAGATTGTTCAACTCTACATTCGTGATCATAAAGCAAGTATTGTACGACCAATTAAAGAGTTGAAAGGATTCGCTCGGGTATCACTAAAGCCACAGGAATATAAGAAAGTAGTATTTACGCTTCCTGCCGATCACCTCTCTTTTTACAGTGGAGGGAGGCGTATTGTAGAACCTGGATTGTTTGATGTGATGGTGGGATCTTCTTCTGAAGTTTTAGCAGCAACGCATATCTTAGAAGTCACAGGAGAGCTGCGGGTCTTACCACAAAAGTGGAGAGATACTACTACCGTAGAGATTATTTGAATGTATAGAACATACATAGGAGCATAAGATGTCTTTTCCAAAAGATTTTTTATGGGGAAGTGCTACTTCCTCATACCAAGTAGAGGGTGCTGTGACTGAAGGGGGGAGAACCCCTTCCATATGGGATACCTTTAGTCGTCAAAAAGGGGCTGTTCTTCATGGAGCTACTGGTGATATTGCCTGTGATCAATACCACCGGTATGAAGAAGATATTCAGCTGATGAAAACCTTAGGCTTTCAAGCCTACCGCTTCTCAATCTCGTGGAGTCGAATCCTCCCTGATGGCGTTGGTAAAGTAAATAAAGAGGGAGTCGATTATTATAAACGATTGAGTGGTGAACTTCATGCTCAAGGGATGAAAGTTACTGCTACATTGTATCATTGGGACCTTCCTCAAGTACTTCAAGATCGAGGAGGGTGGCCCAATCGAGAGACTGCATATGCATTTGGTGAGTATGCAAAGACATGCTTTGAACACCTTGGTGAGTATGTCGATCAGTGGATTACCCTCAATGAGCCGTGGTGTTCCTCCTACTTAGGCTATTTATATGGCGAGCATGCCCCTGGCCTTAAAGACCAAGATCTTGCTTTTAAAGCGCTTCACCATCTTAATCTGGCTCATGGTCTAGCACTAAAAGAGTATCGTCATAGTGGTTTACTTGCCCCCATTGGCATTACCCTTAACCCAATGATGAGTCGACCTGCCACACTCTCTCAAGAAGATCAAAAAGCAGCTGCTTTACACAAAATGATGAATACAGATCTCTTCTTACTTCCTTTGTTTAATCATCCATACCCAGCTGAATTACACGATGAGTTAGGAATCTCACTTCCAGTTCAAAAGGGGGACATGGAACTCATTGGACAAAGGTGTGACTTTTTAGGAATTAACTACTACAACGAAGGTGCTGTCTCCTACGATGAAAGTCGACCATTTCACTACAAAGAGGTCCCTGTGTGGCATCCCGTTACCAATATGAAGTGGCCCATAGTTCCCAATGGGCTACTACGGATTCTTCGCTACTTTGATACAGTGAGTGGATCTCTCCCTTTGTATATCACCGAAAATGGGTGTGCCTCAGTCGATATTGTAGAAGATGGGCGAATCCATGATCTTGATCGATGTTACTATATTCGTGATCATCTCAAGGTGTGTAAGCAAGCCATAGATGAGGGTATTAACCTCAAAGGGTATTATGTGTGGTCACTTTTAGATAACTTTGAGTGGGCATTTGGGTATGAGAAACGTTTTGGCATTATCTATGTCGATTACCCCACACAAAAAAGAATCCCCAAAGATAGTGCGTATATGATGAGAGATATCATCGCAGGATATGATGACTTTTAAGAGAGAAGGGTCTTAAGATAGTGCTGGAGCACAACCGCGTTGTTGTGCTCCTTCTCTTTTGTTGCATAGAGTAGTGTAATAGTACCACTTTGAGCTTGTTTGAGTAGACTATCTAATTCCTCTTTGTGATCATCAAGTTCTTTAAGATACCTCTTTTGAAATTCGTCCCATTTAGAAGCATCGTGGTTAAACCACTTTCGCAGTTCATGAGAAGGGGCAATCTCTTTAAGCCATTGATCGATGTGGATTTTCTCTTTAGAAAGCCCTCGTGGCCATAGGCGATCTACTAATATCCGTTTTCCATCTTCTTTTGAAGGTGGATCATATGCGTGTTTAATGAGAATCATAAGCCTCCTCCTTGTGAGAAAGAGCCCGTTTGTTTGTATACATCGATTTACGATAGACAATAAAACGGTAGACTGAGAATTCGCTTCCAAAATTAGCAATCATCGTAATAGCTAATGCAATATATTCATTGCCAACATATAAAGCTAATGGACCCATCCACCATGTCGATAGTGGAGTAAAAATCAGGTAGTACAGACCAACTATCATCATTGCCCTAGGAACGTTTGCCGATGATTGGAAGGTAAAGGAGCGATTGAGAGTAAAGTTATATAACACAGATAATATCAGTGCTATCAAATAACTCACTTGGTGAGAAATGCCAAACAACTCAAATAATAAGGTGAAAGAGAGTACTTCAATAATGCCAGCACTCGCTGAGAAAAGAGTGAACTTTATCACTTGTGTTATATTTTGTTTCTTCGTTAGAGCCACACGCCTCTCTCCTATAGAAAGAGTATACTCATAGAAAAGTAGTGAGCCTAGATAACTTCGTACAATTCAACAAAAACCCTTTGCAACAGAACCTACTAAAAACGACTACTAGCTCTTTGTATATAAATGAATTATGGGCAAGATCGTAAAACATTTAGTTGTACTGTGTTCATGTAAAGAGAAGATCGAAAGTGGTAATATTTAAAACGCTGAAAAGAACCAGCAGTATGAAGAAATAACTACTTATAACCTTTAAGGTTTCTTAAGAAGATCAACGAAAACAACTTATACTACATTTCCTGTAATGTTGTAGCAAGCGATGATGGGGCTAATTACTTTTTATGTAAGTAAATAAATTTAGAATTTCATCATTTCACTGCGGAACATTACATATTCTCAATTAAGCAATGCTTGTGCTGAAAATGATGATGAAAACCCTTTGCAGCAAGGCCCGTGAAAAATAGCTCTTAATTCTTTTTATGATAGAGAGTTATAAGCAAGTTCGTAAAACATTTAATTGTACTGTGTTCATGTAACTTGAAGATCTAAAGTGGTAATATTTAAAACGCTGAAAAGAACCACCAGTATGAAGAAATAACTACTTATAAC
>JBBAFS010000034.1:0-17315 GCA_041655255.1 Sphaerochaetaceae bacterium | reverse complement strand
TGTTGCTGGAGTTCAATCTCAGTCGATTACAGTCGACCGACAAATGAAACGATATAAAGTTCCCAGAATCGCATTTGTGAATAAGTGTGACCGTACGGGAGCGAACCCCTATCGAGTAAAAGATCAATTAGTTGAAAAACTCGATTTGAATGCGGTATTGATGCAAATCCCTATTGGATTAGAAGATCGCCTTGAAGGGGTGGTTGATTTAGTCACTATGAAAGCCATCTACTTTGATGGACCTAATGGAGATGATCTTCGTTATGAAGAAATCCCATCTCATTTAGTAGATGAGGCTAACGAAAAAAGAGAAGAGATGCTCGATACGATCTCTCTTGTTAGTGATGAAGTGATGGAAGCAATGCTCGAAGAGAGTGTGACTGAAGAGATGATTAACAACGCAGTTCGTAAAGGGACCATCGCCCTTGAGTTAGTCCCCGTCTTTATGGGTTCTGCTTATAAGAATAAAGGGATTCAACCTTTATTAGATGCTGTTGTCTCCTACCTCCCTAATCCAGAAGAAGTTGAAAACCATGCTCTCGATTTAGATAACGAAGAAGCTCCAGTACCTTTAGTAGCAAAAGATGATCAACCAGCTGTTATTTTAGCGTTCAAATTAGAAGATGGTCAGTATGGACAACTTACCTACATTCGTATTTACCAAGGTAAGGTTAAAAAGGGTGACGAGTTAATCAACACCCGAACACGAAAGAAATTTAAAGTAGGACGCTTGGTTCGAATGCACGCCGATTCAATGGCCGATATCACTGAAGCGGGATGTGGAGATATTGCAGCTCTCTTTGGAATTGATTGTGCTAGTGGTGATACATTCTGTCACCCCTCATTAAACTACTCGATGAGTTCAATGTATGTTCCTAGGCCCGTTATTAGCTTAGCACTGAACCCTGTTGATAAAAAATCGGCAGATAACATGGCAAAAGCATTAAACCGATTTGTAAAAGAAGATCCCACATTCTCTACCTATGTTGACCCTGAGTCGAACCAAACAATCATCCAAGGGATGGGAGAGTTACACCTCGATGTCTATGTTGAGCGGATGAGAAGAGAGTATCGAGCTCAAGTTGAGACCGATCGACCTGAAGTTGCATACCGGGAAGCCATCAGTCAACGAGTCGACTTCAACTACACTCACAAAAAACAAACTGGAGGTTCTGGACAATTTGCCCGTGTTGCTGGATATATTGAGCCTTTGGTACAAGAGAGTGATGATAGTGCCGATTACGAATTTGTAAATAGTATTAAAGGTGGAGTCATTCCCACTGAATATATCCCCTCATGTGATAAGGGTTTCCAAGAAGCTATGAAAAAGGGGACTCAGCTTGGTTTCCCCATTGTGGGAGTTAAAGCTGAGATTAACGACGGTGCATTTCACCCAGTCGACTCTTCAGATATGGCGTTCCAAACAGCTGCTTTAGCAGCATTTAGAGAGTCATACGAAAAAGCAAAGCCAATCATCTTAGAGCCAGTGATGAAAGTTTCAGTCGAAGGACCAACTGAGTTCCAAGGAAACATCTTTGGAAGTATCAACCAACGACGAGGAATTATTGTGAGCTCAACTGAAGATGGAGCTATGTGTACTGTCGATGCTGAAGTACCACTATCGGAGATGTTTGGATATGCAACAGTACTTCGCTCCTTGACCCAAGGAAAAGCAGAATTTACCATGGAGCTCTCTAAGTATAGTCGTGTTCCACAATCGATGGCCGAAGAGTTACGTGCCGCATATATTGAGAAGAACAAACAAAAATAGTTCACACTCTTAGATATTGCGGGAGTAAAAACCGTGTTATACTGTGAACAGACCAATTTCTATAGGAGGCGAAGATATGGAAATACAAGAATTAAATGCATTGAGCCCACTGAGGGCCTTCGACAAATCACTCGATGGTGGATTGGGAAAAGGGAATTTGGGAGTATTAACCTCTCGTCATGGAGTCGGTAAAACTGCCTGTTTGGTCCATCTTGCTACTGACAAACTATTTCGCAATGAACATATTATTCACGTCTCCTTCAGTGGGAATGTTGAGCACGTGATTAACTGGTATAAAGAGGTGTTTCGTCAAATTTCTGATGGTCGCCCATTTGCAGATGCCTCTGCAATTTACAATGAGATCTTAGCTAACCGTGTAGTGATGAACTTTAGCCAAGAGAACATTCCTGTTGAGAATGTACTCACCTCATTAGAGTCCCTCATTCGAGATGGCTCATTTGCAGCTGATGCTGTGATGTTTGATGGATATAAACTCACCATAGCAAGTGAAGAAGATGTTCGTAAGATTAAAGAGTTTGCTGAGAAACTTCGCCTCGAAGTCTGGTTCTCAGTCTCTCCAGTTCGTCCTGACGTCACCTTTGATGAGTTTGGAATTCCTGAAACTATTCGTAAGTACTCCGACTTAATCGATGTGCTAATCGGACTCAAATATAATGAGAAAGATGATAACGTTGTGATGACTTTAGTGAAAGGTAAACACTTAAGTGATCCTAAGCCAATGGCGGTCACACTCGATCCTAAAACGATGTTGATTACCCATTAATCATAAAAGGGGGCTTACAGCCCCCTTTGTTATACCCAAGGAGATTCAACATCTGCTAATTCGTTTTTACGACGTATTAATACCACCGCTTCAGCAATAATAGCCTCACCTTTTCCTACTTCACCTAATAAGCGCTCGGCAGTTGTTGCCTTAATTGAGACTTGTGAAATATCAATCTTACACAGTGAGGCGATAGAAAGCCGTATCTTTTGGATATAGGGTTGCATCTTAGGCGCCTCCGCAATGATAGTACAATCAATATTTTCAATGAGATACTCATCGATTAATTCTAATGTCGACTCTAAGAGGGTAGCACTAGAGATGTTTTTGTACTTCTCTTCCGAAGGGGGAAAGTGTTTGCCAATATCACCTAATGCAGCTGCTCCTAACAAAGCGTCCATGAGTGCATGTAAAAGAACATCTCCATCAGAGTGGGCTTCAAAGCCTAAAGGATAGTCAATTTCAACACCTCCAAGGAGGAGGCGACGATCAGAGACCAGACGGTGAATATCCCAACCTAATCCAACTCTCATTGTGTGTCTCCTTTATCTAAGAGATCTTGAGTGATGGTTATTTTTATATTTTTTTTATCACCTTCACTCATAGCTACAGTATGCCCAGCGTCAGTAAAAATCTCAGTATCATCCACATAGTGCTTTTCAGAGAGTAAGGCTTGTTCGTGAGCTTGTACAATCTCTGGATAGCGGAAGATTTGAGGAGTTTGAACCATAACCATACCACTGCGGTCAATATGTTCAGTGATGATCCCCTCATGATTCACTTTTTTCAGAGCATCAAATAAAGAGAGAGCAGGAGCAGCACCTCCATACACTGTTGCCAATGCGAAAGTGGAGATAATAGTCTCTTCACTAATCCAAGGTCGAGCTCCATCGTGGATCATCACATATTCGAGGTTGTGAGAAGTGTGTTGCATCTCAAGTAGTCCATTATACACCGACTGTTGTCGTGTAGAGCCCCCTTCAACTAATACTATAGGGACATCGATGGCATACATGAGATTATCAAGTGCAACTTCGGTCTCATCACGCATCTCTTTAGGGTAGGTAACAACAATGAGCTTACAATTGGGCAAAAGGGTAAAAGGGAGCGTTGCATGGTACAACACCGACCGGTTGTCTAAAAGGACATAC
The DNA here is from genome assembly GCA_041655255.1 of Sphaerochaetaceae bacterium. Taxonomy (GTDB): domain Bacteria; phylum Spirochaetota; class Spirochaetia; order Sphaerochaetales; family Sphaerochaetaceae; genus JBBAFS01. The sequence continues at coordinate 13,609 of JBBAFS010000034.1, read as the reverse complement.
TCTTTTTTTGTAGAGAATGAGTCGGATTGTAAAAAGCGCTCACTTGATCCGGCTGCTGTAATGATAACGCCGTGAAAAGGGAATGACACTAACTCTCCTTTTCGAGTCTACTGAAAATCAGAGCTTCAAGTTCCTCTTTGGGTCGCTTTAGCGATAATGATGATTCATCAATGAGAATCTGTAGTGCGCTATCGTAGAGCTTTCTCTCTTGCACAGGGAGCTCTTTAATCTTGCTACGGTGGTATAAGATTTGGACTACACGGGCTATTGAAGCAATGCTTCCCTCTTTGAGAAGATCGACATTCATCTGATAGCGGGCTTTCCAATCGACTGGGACCTGTTCAGCTTTATTGCTAATAGCTTTAATAGCAGCGTTCGCCTCATCAGTATCGACAATCGCACGAATTCCCAACTCAGCTGTCCGATCGACTGGAACCATCACCGTCATATCTGAAATCTCTACATAGATTTCATAATAAAGAAGAGTATTCCCTCGTAAGGTTTTGTCTTCAATTTTTTTAATGATTCCCACCCCTTGTAAGGGGTACACAACGTAATCGCCTAAGGCGAATTCAGTCTGAATTGTAGTTGATGACATGCCGTAAATTATACCTGAAAAAAGGGTTATGAACAAGGTGTAGAACCTTCTTAGCTTTTGAAGTATATTGCCCCCATGAGACAGCAACCACGTTATAGCGGAATTCTTCTTCACCCATCATCACTTCCCTCTGAAGGGGGAATTGGAGATTTTGGGGAAAGTGCCTTTACATTTGTCGATTTTTTACACAAAGCGAATGTCGGTTTGTGGCAAATTCTCCCTCTTGGCCCCATCGGCTTTGGAAATTCTCCTTACGCAAGTAAGTCTGCTTTTGCAGGTAGTGAACTTTTTATTAGCTTAGAGCTTCTCGCTCAAGAGGGTCTATTAAATACTCAAGAGATTATCTACTCAGATAAAGACCCTGCGTTTGTCGATTACGAATCGGTGAGTTCTTTTAAACTCCCCCTTATTGAACAAGCAGGTCGAACCTTCTTACAAAAAGGGTCAACGTCTCGACTCAAAGAGTTTGACTCATTTTGTGAGCAAGAGAGCTATTGGTTACATGATTGGGCTTTGTATCGAGCAATGGAGCGCCATTATAACGACTCAAGGTGGTATGAAAAGTGGGACAATGCTTTAGCTCAACGAGAAGAAAAAGCCCTTTTATACTGGAGTGAACAAAAGAAGGAAGAAATTGAACTGTATAAAGTTCTCCAATTCTTCTTCTATGAGCAGTGGTTAGAGATAAAAAAGTATGCACACAGTAAAGGAGTTGCCCTTGTTGGAGATATTCCCATCTTTGTAGCCCACGACAGTGTCGATGTGTGGGCACATCGTCACTATTTCAAAGTAGATTCAGATGGATCACTTAAAGGGCAAGCAGGTGTTCCACCTGATGCCTTTAGTAGCACGGGCCAATTGTGGGGAAACCCCTTATATGATTGGGATGCATTAAAAAAAGATGACTACAGTTGGTGGGTCCGTCGCCTCGAACATCAATTCAAACAAACAACGATGTTACGAATCGACCACTTTAGAGGGTTTGAAGCGTACTGGGAAGTTCCCTCAACACATAAGACGGCCGAGAAGGGGAAGTGGATTAAAGGACCTGGGAATCACTTTTTTGAAGTGATGAGAAAAAAGATTCCCCACTTTCATGTGATTGCTGAAGATTTAGGGGTAATTACTGATGAAGTGAAAGAACTTAGAGATAACAACCATCTTCCTGGGATGAAGATTATACAATTCGCTTTTGATTATAAGGGACCAGGGAAGCTCGATCCAAATAACCCCTATCTTCCCCACAATTACCCCTTTGAGAGTGTTGCCTACACAGGAACGCACGACAACGATACAACTGTGGGGTGGTACTCTTCTCTCGGTGATGAGATGAAAGATCTCATACGTCGTTATTTTAGCTGTGGTGATGATCAAGCAGTGTGGCAGTTAATAAGAAGTGTCCTTAGCTCAGTGGCACAATACGCCATTGTCCCTATGCAAGATCTCCTCTTTTTAGACTCTCATGCTCGGATGAATACTCCAGGAACCTGTGGAGATCCCAATTGGTGTTGGAGAGCTCTCAAAGAACACCTAAATTCAGATGTAGCTGAAACAATGAGACAAATGAGTCTCTTATTTGGAAGAGATGGGACAATCGAAGATCTACTTCACTTGTAAGGTGTGTACAGGGTGGATGTTTAATTCGTTATCATACCACCCCATGACCAATGAGGAGTTAATCACATTGGTAGTCATACCATGGAACATGGGAATGACAATACCGCTATCTAACAGGTAATTTTCAGCTGCAATAATGTTTGCTTGTGTTGGCTCTTTTAAGGCATCAAAAACAAGTTCATCAAATTCATCGCTCTCTAATCGCCCTAAATTATACCCGCTACTACTACGAAAGAGATTTAAAAAAGCGAAAGGGCTGTTAATATCTCCAATCCATGTGATGAAAGCAAAATCATAAGGGCTTAAAGAGGGGTAACGAGAGTAGGTACTTAAACTCACTGTATCGAGAACTACTGTAATACCTAACTCTTTTTTCCAGATATCAGCAATAGCATTACTCACTTCTTGTACTTGGGCCCCTTTGTGAATCCCCATGTATAAGGGGGGAAGTCCCTCTCCGTTGGGATATCCTGCTTCGCTAAGGAGTTCAAAAGCTTGTTCGGTCCGTTTTTGTTGATCCTCATATTTTGGAGTAAAGAGATTTGTATGATCTGGGATAAATCGATCGGTAGGGAAGATGTATCCACTGTGTAATCTCAGTTTATCCCATGGGACAAGAAGAGAGAGTGCTTGGCGTACCTCTTTTTTGGCATATGGGCCACTATCGGCACTAAAGTAATAAAACCCTGTTGAGTACTCAGGACCAAGGTGTAGATCTGAGAGAGACGAAAGTGTCTCTAATGGTAAAAATGAGAGAGACCAGTGAACCTCTCCACGTGAATACGCTTTGGCTAATTCATCACTTTTCATAAATGCAATTTCGATATAATCACTGGCAACTTCATCAAAATTTCGATACCACGGATTTTTCTTGAGGACAATGCGTTGTCTCGATTGTTGTACTAATGTAAATGGACCACTTGTGATTGTCGTCTTTTTTGATCCCCCTCGAGTAGAGGGGTGAATTGCTGAGAAAGGGAGAGTTGCTAACAAAGCCGATAAATAGGGGGCTTTGGTAATGAGCCTCATCTCTAATATGTGAGGAGCTATGGCTTTTAATCCAATGTTAGATCGTGATCCATACTCCGTTCGATACTCGATGACCCCTTCAATACAATCTAACAGTGAGACCAGGTGGGTATTACCGTGACCATATTCGGCGTTATCGATTAAGTAGATCCACGAGTCGATAAACATCTGAGCAGTAATGGTATCTCCATTGGAAAAACGGGCACGAGGATCTATATAGATCATCCACGTTAATTCATCGTCACTGATGACAACCTCTTGAGCAATGGCTAACGTTGGTTCCCCAGTGTGAGAATCAAATGAGAATAACCCTTCAAACAACCCGTTTAAAGCAAGTTGACTCAATGCATCAGTTGCCTCAAATGGATCTAAAAAGAGGGGATCTTGTGTCTCAATTGTACCAATGACAAAGGTGTCTTTCACATCCAGTGGTGGTTTAAAAGAGGCACTTATATCCTCTTTTTGACCAAAGGCACTTAATGAGAAAAGAGTTGTGATACACAGTAAAGCAATGATTAACGAGCGTTTCACTCAATCTCCTTTATAAAGAATTCAATAACCTCATCTACCATGTGTTGTATATCTAAAGAAAAATCTAATGATGCTTCTTTTATGGCGTGAGTAATTTCTTTACCACTATAGAGAACACCTAAAGGAGCGTTTTGTAACAATTCTATCAATTCTACTGACAATGCATCACTATAGAGCTCAACTTTCTGGACAATGCCACCAACTACATCAAATTCACACACAATATTGCCCCATGAGAATCTCTTTTCAAGGGGGTGTTCAAAATTGGGAGTATTACCAAATCTCCACTTCCAATCGGAGTAGAGTTGATATGTCTCATACAAACTTTGTTCTTGGCTGAGTCGCTCAATGGTAAGATCTTCTATGGCACATGTAGAGTTGTGTGTGTTAAAAAAGGAGCGAATGATAGCATCACTTAAGTTTTCGTGGTTCATTGAGGGGTTAAACTCAGTGAGATTTGCCACTCGTGAGGCGACCGAGCGGACCCCTTTTGCATGCAGTTTTTCTTTATCCGGGGTGAGGTAGGTAGGGAGTTTGCCCATGTCGGCATTAATTAACAGCGTCCCATGATGAAATGCTTTTTTAGCTCCCATCTTAAAGGCGCTGCCACTTACTTTTCTTTGATCGACTAAAATATCGTTACGACCCGATTGAACAGCCTCAATGCCGAACTCTTTTAAGGCATCTACAATGATAGCAAAATTGAGACTTTGATCGTATGAAGAGCGGGGACTCATGAACGTGAAATTGGTATTTCCCAAATCGTGGTAGACAGCTCCACCACCACTTTGGCGACGAGCTAAGGCGACATGATCTCTCTCCATGGCGCTGATATTACACTCCACCCATGGGTTTTGAAATCGTCCAATGACAATACAGGGGGAGTTTCTCCATAGAAAGAGAATGTGTTGATCTTCTTCAAATGATTTAAACAGCCAATCTTCAGTAGCAAGGTTAAACCAAGGGTCATGATGTTCGGCAGTAAACACCCGTATGTTTTTCATGCGCATACCCTCTTTTAACGTCAAATGTACTCTGTTTACACAGATGAGGCAACATCTTATACTTGCGCCATGAACATCATATTGTTTGAACAGTTACCTCAAAACAATACCCTCCTCAGTGGTGACTTTCGATTTAACCATATTCGAAAAGTACTTAAACTGACCAAAGGTGACTCTTGTTTCATCGGCGAGGTGAATAAAGAATCATACAATGTGGTTATTACTTCAATCGATGAGAAACAGCTCACCTATGAGATTGTAGAGAGCTTTCCGTTTGAAGAGCCTCTTCCTATCACATTAATTGTTGGACAAGTTCGTCCTATTTCGATGAAGCGTATTTTACGTGAAGCGGTGAGCTTTGGAGTGAAACATATTCTCTTAGTGGGAACAGATACTTCTGAACGTTCGTATCAAGAGGCAAAGTTATATACCCAAGGTGGGTACAAAGAGTACCTTCTCAGTGGTGCCATGCAATCGGGAAAAACGGCAATCTCTTCACTCACCTTATATGACTCAGTCGACTCTTTCTTACAAAAGAGTGTCTACTGCCCTTACTCAATTATCTTAGATAACACTTCAGATGCTGTCCCACTTTGGAAACTTCCTCCCATTACGCAAGAAGTTGCTCTTGCAGTGGGGCCAGAACGGGGGTGGAGTGAACGAGAGTTAAACCTCTTTAAGAAACAAGGGTGGACTTTCGCTTCGTTAGGGAATCGAGTGTTGAGAACTGAAACAGCGTGTAGTGCATCAGTTGCACTTCTACTCTCCCTCCTTTGATATTGCCCACCACCTTAATTTGTGGCACGATACACACTGATAAGGAGATTGTTCTATGGCACGTTCTATTGTCACTGAAGCTGATGCTTTATTAGATAAAGAGTTTCCCGTATTAGATAAAGGATTTGTCCGTCTCGTCGATTACCTTGGTTCCGATCAACGTATTGTCCAATCGGCACGAGTCTCATACGGAGAGGGGACTAAATCATTTCGTCAAGATAAAGGGTTAATCTCTTATTTGATGAGAAATGATCACACTTCCCCTTTTGAACAAGTCAATTTTACATTTCATATTAAGATGCCTATCTTTGTTGCCAGGCAGTGGATTCGTCACCGTACTGCACGAGTCAATGAGATCAGTGGACGTTATAGTGTGATGGCCGATGAGGCATACGTTCCAGCTTTAGAGCATATTAATGCCCAAAGTGAAGATAATAAACAGGGAAGATCGACAGAAGCGTTAGACCCTCAGTTGCAACAAGAAGTTGCTAAGATTCTTGAAGAGGATCAAAAAAGGGCTTTTGAGACGTATCATAAACTTCTCGATTTAGGTATTGCGAGAGAACTTGCCCGAATCAACTTACCGTTGAGTCTATACACTGAGTGGTATTGGCAAATGGATCTTCATAACCTGTTTCACTTCTTACGACTTCGTTTAGATAACCATGCACAATATGAGATACGAGTCTATGCTCAAACAATCCTCGATATCATCCGAACAGTGTGTCCTATGGCAACAGAAGCGTTTGAGACTCATAAACTCCATGGAAAAAGTTTCTCAGAGCCCGAAGTAGATGCTCTTAAGGAGATGATTGCTGGGAAGGAGTCTCCTCTTAGAGGACGTGCTCAAAAGATCTTTGAAGAGAAGTTGAATTAAGAGTTCTTAGATTCCCATAAAGGTGTAATAAGCGTGTTTCATCGCTTGTTCAAAAGCATCATTACTTGGATATGAGTGACCTAATGTTGGTTCCCATAACTCAGGTGGTTCCATACAAAGATAGAAAAAGGGCCCACCAGCTTCTTTCCACTTTTGTGGAAAAGTGTGATAGGCAAAAGAGAAAAGTTGTTGTTTTATCTCAAGAGGGTAGGAGTATTTTCCTGCACACTCAGTGAGAGCCATCTGATGAACTCGTGTGGGTGTGTTATTCTCTCGTAATTCACGAAGAGCACTTTTAGAGAATGTAAGAGTGCCAAAACTAATCATCATCACCTCTTCAGGACTAAAGAGATGATCTATAGTTGATATCACCTGTTGGTACTCTTTTTCCCAATCACTAAAATAGACCATCGGGTGAAGATGAAAGCCAACTGCAATTCCACGATCAGCAACTGAGCGTGCTGCTAACAGGCGCTGCATTAAAGAGGCACTTTTATGCTCCTCTTTCTCAATCACAGTTGGAGCATTTAACGACCACGTGGCAACAATGTTTTTTGGGATAGGTACTGTTTGTAGCCAATCGGTTCGTTGTGACTTGGTTTTAAATTCCACAACAATCTCAGGATGTGTTGAAGCAAAGTGGGAAATTGAACTCAGGAGGTTATGACTATCTCCCCACATCAGAGAATCTGATGCTTGCCCAGTTCCGATATGCCACGTCCCTTCTGGAAGGGTGAGTTCTTTCAGCTCTCTCTTTAGATCACTGGTAAAGTGGACTTCACCTTGGTGGTAGAACGATTGTACTGAACAGTATGAACACTGAAAGCCACATTGAGTGACGGCATCGAGAGTGAGTACATTACAACACCGAGTTAACTCTCCCTCTACAGGACAAGGACAGCGACCTAAAAGGCGGCCTGAAGAAGATTCTTCCACAATCATAGGTTTATGAGTTGTCACAATCTGAGGGTGAAAGTCCTCGTAGAAAATAGGGCTTTGTTTGATAGTTTCAATGTGAGAACTAAGTGCGTTAAACAACGCTTTAAAGCGGGGTTTTCCTTTCAAAGAGGGATGTAGCGTTTCATCCCAAAGTGATTCAAGAGGATCCATCATCCACATTCTCAGATCAATGGCATACTCAATGAGTTGGCGCATGTGTTGATAACTGATAGTGTATCGTTCTAATAAAGAGGAGATAAAAGCAACATCTTCATCACACAAAGATGAAAAGAGGGGATGGGTGTTCATCACCTTATTCATAAACGATTGTTGAACTTTCATCAATCGATAGGTATCTTACACGTATGGCTCAAAGTCCAAAAGAACAAGCAGCATCACTTCCTCAAAACCCTGGTGTCTACCTGATGAAAGACAAAGAGGGGACTATTATCTACATCGGAAAGGCGAAGAACCTCCGTAAAAGAGTGAGTTCTTATTTCTTAAAAGGGAGAGATATTAAAACTACCTTTTTAGTGGGGAAGATTGCTGATATAGAGTACATCATAACAGGAAATGAGTATGAGGCATTAGTATTAGAGAATAACCTCATTAAAAAGCATAACCCCCATTACAATATCTCACTGAAAGATGGAAAAAGTTATCCCCTTATAAGAATCACCAATGAGAAGTTTCCTAAAGTATTTAAGACTCGACGTGTTATTCATGACGGATCGGAGTACTATGGACCCTACCCTGATGGCAAGGCATTAGCACTCTATCTCGATCTCATCGATAAAATGTTTCCTCTTCGTAAGTGTGGTATTCCATTAAGGATGCGAACTACCCCGTGTTTGTATTACCACATTGGCCGATGTTGTGGTCCGTGTGCTCAATTGGTGAGTGAAGAAGAGTATGCTCAACACATCATTAAAGTGAGAGCATTTTTACAAGGACGAGATGATGAACTCATTCGCCAGGTTCGCCAAGAGATGAATCAAGCTTCTAAAGAGATGCAGTATGAGAAGGCAGCTGAAAAAAGAGATATGCTTCAAGCTTTAGAGACCCTCTCTCAAGCTCAACAAGTAGAAGATTTTTCCCACGAGAGTAGAGACTATGCTGCGTGTGAGATGAGAATGCACTTAGCTACTGTCTCAATCATGCAAATTAGAGATGGGAAGCTCATGGGGAAAGCTCTTTATAGAGCTGAGACCTTTGGTGATGAGACCGAGACTCTACTTAACTTCTTAATTCAGTATTATGGCGATGGAGGAAATAGACCTCAACAACTCTTTGTTTCCCACGATATCGACAGCTCTTTAATTGGTACCTACTTTGAAAAAGAGTTACACGTTCCTGTCCAAGTCTCAATTCCGACCGAAGGGAGACACTACCGTGTATTACGCATGGCAAGTGAAAATGCCTCTCGTGATGTTGAAAAGCGCTTAAAGAGTAAAGAGAACCCCGAAGCTCTTGAAGAGTTGATGGAGGTGTTAGATTTAGAAAATCCACCACGAGTTATTGAAGGGTTCGATGTTTCACACCTCAGTGGAAAATTTACGGTCGCCTCATTAATTACGTTTACTGATGGAAAAGCCGATTCTAAAAACTATCGACGCTTCAATATTAAATCCTTAGAAGGGGCTATCGATGATTATGGTGCTATTCGAGAGGTGATCTCTCGCCGTTATAGTCGTTTGGTACGTGAAAAAAAACCTCTTCCCGATCTCATTATGGTCGATGGTGGTAAGGGGCAAGTGAATGCAGCTAAAGAGGTGTTATCGTTATTGGGCCTCGATGCATTACAACTTATTGGGCTTGCTGAAGAGGATGAGGTGATTTTCTTTGCCGATGAGAGAAAACCCCTTCATCTTGAAAAAAGTGCTCCTGCTTTAAAACTACTTATTGCTATTCGAGATGAAGCTCACCGTGTTGCTCTGAGTTTAAACCAACAACAACGCTCTAAAGAGGCAACATTCTCCTTATTAGAATCGATACAAGGAGTAGGGCCAGCAAGAAGTAAAAAGATTATGAGTAGATATGGTTCTCTTGAATCGTTACTCCAATCTCCAGCTGAAGAGATTGCCCGTGAATCTGGTATTCCGCTCGTTGTTGCTGAGCGTGTTCTTAAAACCTTGCAGCTGTAGTGAGTGATAGTGGTGCATATTGAGGAGGGGTGACCCCTTTTCTGTTAATAATAATACCTACTAAGCGTTCTAATAAGAGGTGGTGAAAATCTAAGCCCCATTGGCGTAATGCGATATCGTATTCACTTAATCGGGCAATAACACGTTGGGTTGCTTCAAGAGAATAGTTTTTCGTTGCCTGTAAATAGATATTCTGATTCTTCTTCCCTTTTATAGCTGAGGATGTTGATCCTACCTTTACTTGTATAACAGCCTCTTCAAAGTTCATAGGAGTAGCAAGAAGCTCATGTAAGCTTGCTAAGCGTCTCCATTGCCACACTAAGCCCCCGATAAGAGAGATGGCACTGTTTGGTTCACTTTGCATCAATGTGTTTATAATAGCTAAGGAGCGCTCATAAGAGCCAAGAGCAATCTGTTCAAATAAGGTGAAGACACTTTCAGAACGCGTGTGTTGGATAAAGCGTTCTACACTCTCTTCTTCAATGTTCCCCCCTTGCTCCTCTTGATGGGCAAACTGAATCAGTTGCATCGCAACTTGGCGTAGTTCTTGAGTGTTATTCTCTACTAACTCTAATAAGAGTTGAATTGCTTCATGACTAATATGGGCTGAGTGTGAACGAAATAGATCTCGAAGCCACTCTGCTTTCCTGTTTTCAAACATCTCATAAAAGATCTTTTTATTGTGAGGTGGGACAAAAGAGGCCAATTTTTTTGAGATATTGTAGCCTTGGGTGATGAATACAAGCGTTGCATTATCACTAGGGTCTTTAAGGTATTGTTCTAATTCATCTACTTGTTTAGCTTGAAGATCTTCAACTTGGCTTACAATGACTAATCGATGGCTCGAAAAGAGAGAGTCACTCATTAAAGCTTCTATAAGTTCTCCTTCTAATGCTTCAAAGGGGTAGAAGCGATAGAGCTCTACCTCCTCCCCGAATTCTTGAAAAAGAGCTTTACGTATACCGTTTAAATAATGTGATTTTTCTCCCGCCTCAGGGCCAAGAAGGAGGTATGTTCTTTGATTCTTAGTTGTCATAGTCACGAATAATGAGTTGGAGTTTTCCTAAGATGGTGACATCTTTGGAAAAAAGAGATCCATATTTTGGGTTTTCAGCTCTCAGTTCAATAGCGTGAGCTGTTCGATATAATCGCTTTAATGTCACTCTATTTTCTTCACCAACTCGGGCGACAACAATCTCACCGTTATGCGCCTCTTGAGTTTGTTTAATAATAGCGAGATCTCCATCTAAAATTCCCGCCTCTATCATACTATCCCCTTCAACGTGGAGGGCGAAAAAAGGGCCCTTTCCTGTCACAAGGGCTGTTGGAACTTCAAGTTCATACTCCATATTCTCTTCAGCTAAGATAGGAAGACCTGCTGCAGTCGCTCCTAATACAGGGACAGTGATTGTCTCAACAGGGGGAGTTTCTGGGGTAAAGTCAACAATACGAGTCGAACGGCTAATTCCCTCCGAGGAGTTAATTACCCCCTTTCGTTGAAGGGTTTTAAGGTGATCTTGAGCCCCTTTAGCAGTAATACCAAAGTAAGAGGCAATATCTCTTATTGCAGGGGCGTATGAGTTTTCCTCGATATACGATTTAATAAAATCGAATACTTCTTGTTGTCTTTTTGTTAGAATTTCCACCCATCTCTCCTACTCTTCAAAACGATTGAGAAACAACTGCTCAATAGCATCGGCTGCCTCTACTTCGTCAACACCCTCGGTAGAAATAGTGAGTTTAGATTTATAAGCGGCACCGAGGGTAATAATTCCCATAATCGATTTTCCGTTTATCTTCATTCGATCTTTCTCGATATAGAGATGAGATTCGAACTGGTTCGCAATTTTAACAATTAATGCTGCTGGTCGTGCATGAATGCCTGCCCGGTTGAGTACCTCAACTTCTCGTTCAACCATGATTAAAAGGTCTCCTCATTGTTGTAATACAAATTCCGTGCCGATTCGCTTTCAAGCCAACTGAGTACACTTTGATCGAATTCTTTTGCAGAAAAGTACCCGAGTTTCTTCAGTCGCTCATTACGTGCGGCTGTCTCTATAATAATCGGAACATTACGTCCCGGTTTCACTGGAACTTCCACTTTAGGAACTGGAATTCCCAATATGAGCTCAGTGAGCTCCTCTCCAACTCGTTCATAATTCTTATTGGAGTCCCATGGTTCAAGGTGAACAAGGAGTTGGACTTGCTTTTTCTCCCTAATAGAACCGACTCCAAAGAGGTTCGTTAAGTTTAATATGCCTAACCCACGAATCTCCATATGGTGGGCAAGGAGGTTATTAGCTCCACTTCCAATTAAGAAATTCCCACTAATATTTCGTAATGTTACTGTATCATCACTAATAAGTCGATGTCCACGCTCAATAAGTTCTAAAGCTGTCTCACTTTTTCCAACTCCACTTTCACCTGTAAGTAACACTCCCACTCCATACACTTCAACGAGTACACCGTGAATAGTGATTGTTTCAGCAAAGATCTCATCGAGTAGTTGGATAAGAGAGCGGGTAAATTCAGCCGACTCAAGGGGAGTTTGTAATACTGAGCACCCTGAGGCATCGGCTAGAGAAATAATGTGAGAGGAGGGCTCTCCTCCATCACAAAAGACAACTGTAGGGATAGGGTAGGAGAAAAACTTTTCGATTGAGGCGAAATTTTTCTCCTCTTCAAGCTTTTTGAGGTAACGTTGTTCCCCTTTACCAAAGAGTTGAACACTTTGGTAACTGAACTCTTCAAAGAATCCACTTAGAGGAAGACCTGGGCGACTTATTTTTGAATCGGTTAAGGTTCTTGAAAGCCCACTACGTCCACCGATACATCGCAGCTTAAGTTGATTGTGGTCTTTTAAATCGTGATCTAAAAGATCAAGAATCGAAAATTCAACCATATCTCCTCCATAGGGGACTATACCACATCATACGCTCTTTCGTAGGCATTTGTTAAGTGCGACATCCTCATTTCTTGAAAATGAGGCTTAGAGAGTATAAAAATGCTCCAGAAAGTTCTGGAGCATCGTTTATTACTTCATAGCTCGTTATGAATAATCTTGAATCTTCCCTTTCTCCTTGCGGGCTAAAGCTTCAAGTTTGTCGACAAGTAGTTCGATACCTTCATACAGTTCGTAGGCATCGGTACTTACCATTTTTACCGGACCCCAAGAAAAGTGGACTTTTCCATCGAGATGAAAACCCTGTCCAACAGTCTCTCTGGTTACCGTAATTGAGAGATCGTGGATAAAACTCTCAGCAAAAGAGAGTTTTTGGAGTTTTTTATCAAAAAACTCCCGGGTTGTGTCACTAATGTTGTAACGGATTCCTCTGATTTCTAGGTTCATATGTCCTCCTAACGAAACGGGATATAAAAATGATAAGACCCACACTCCAAAAAGTCAAACATCTATCCGAAACTTTCTGTGAAGGAGTACCTCGAATATAAGAATTCCCGAACTCATCGAAAATGAATTATTCCTTAAAGGAAGTCAGGATTGTGATATCTATACTCGTTCGTATGAGGAGTCGATGTTTAACTCTTTACGATATTTGTTGACGGTACGACGGGCAATTTGAATCCCTCGAGCAACGAGCATATCGGCGATCTTTTGATCAGAGAGGGCTCTCTCTCCGGTGTGTTGGTCGATGATCTCTTTTACCATATCTTTTACCGCAGTTTTAGAAACCTCTTGTTGACCGGGGATCGTTGTTTGTAAGGCAGAGCTGAATAACTCTTTAATAGGGAGAATCCCCCAATCAGTATCGATATACTTTCCTTGTACAGCACGGCTGATGGTAGTCTCATGAAGTTTAAGATCTTCGGCGATATGGCGGTAGGTAAGAGGTTTAAGATATCTTGGACCGTTGAGGAAAAATTCGTGTTGAAACTTCAATAGTTCAAGACCAATTTTTTTCATCGTTTCACTACGCATCGCTATTTGTTCAATCAGTTCTTTTGCACTACGTACGGCATTGTTAATATAGGAGTTTACCTCTTTACGACTAGCACTGCTTTTATGAACTTCTAGTGATGTGAACTCAGGGTCGATGGTGAGAGTAGGAACCTGTTCTGTATTGAGACGTAATTG
>JBBAFS010000033.1:0-17399 GCA_041655255.1 Sphaerochaetaceae bacterium | reverse complement strand
AGCGACCTTAAAAGCCACCATGAAGCTATTGTCCACTCAACAAGCGGAAGTGGCGCCACTCTCTTTGTTGAACCATTTCCATTAGTGGATCTAAACAACCATGTGGTGATGGCTCAACACAATATAGACATAGAGATTGCTAAAATTCTCACTGAGTTAACAACTCTTTTACGTTCAGCGAAAAAGGAGTTATATCTCTTAATTGAACAAGTCTCCTATGGTGGGAGTTTGTATGCTATTAGTCGTTGGGTCAAAGAATACCACTGTCATGCCCCCACAATATCAACTGAACGTAGACTCTTATTAGTCGATTTTCTCCACCCTTTGTTAAAAGAGAAAGGAGTAGCTATCACCGTCGATATTGCTTCACATATCGATAGTGTCCTCATCAGTGGTCCTAATGCTGGGGGAAAGACGGTAACGATGAAAAGTATCGGCTTAGCTGTTCTTTTGCATCAACATCTTGGATTTGTCCCCTTACAAGAGGGTTCAATATTACCCCTGTTTGATTCTGTCTTTATCGATGTGGGAGACGATCAATCTATTGAGAAATCTCTTTCCACCTTTAGTGCTCACCTTTCTCACATTGCAGATATTTGTCATGTGGTGGATGACTCTTCTTTGGTGTTACTCGATGAATTAGGCACTGGAACAGATCCTGTTCAAGGGGGAGCCTTAGCTCGCTCTATTATTGAATATATGATGGAGAAAGGTTCTTTAAGTATTATTACCAGTCACCACACAGTGTTAAAACAATTTGCTTATACCAACCAAAGGATGCTTAACGCATCGATGGAGTTTGACAGTACTACCCATACTCCCACCTTTAGTATCCTCACAGGTCTCCCGGGAGAAAGTAGAGCGATTGAAACAGCACAAAGGATGAATCTCCCTTCTTCAATTATTGATCGAGCTTTTCAATACCTTGGTAAAGAGGCTTTAGAGATCTCTACTATTATCTCATCACTCGAGGAGAAGAAACGAGAAGTTGATCAGTTAAAGTCCCTTATGGAGAAGCGGGAAAAAGAGAGTGTCGAATTACATCGCTCGTTAGAGTTGGAGAAATTGAGACTTGCCCAAACAGAGTACCACCTTCGTGAAGGGCGAATTGCTGAGTTATCTCATTTTATCACAGAGAAACGGAAAGAGCTTGAAAACCTCGTTGCTGAATTACGAGAAGGAGAGATTACCAAAAAGAAGACCCAAAAGGTAAAAGCATTTATCTCCTCCCTAGAACAAAAAAAGAGAGAAGATCAACAAAAGATTGCTTCACTTGATACTAAACTTTCACATCAAAAACAATCTTCAGTGTCAGCTGATACACTCCAAGAGGGGATGAGTGTCTATGTGGGAGAGAAAAAACATGAGGGCGTAATTGTCCGTTTTGAGAAAAAAGATAGTGTGGTAGTTGCAGTAGGAACTATGCGCATCACTGTGAAGATCAGTGATATTTCACCAAAAGCCACCAAAAAAACAAAAACATTGGTGCAGTATGTACCTACCAGCGTAAAAGCAAAGTCGGTTATAGATGTACGTGGGTTGTTCCTTGATGATGCTCTTGAAGAGGTGAAAAAACAAATTGAAGCCGCTTTAGTCCACTCATTATCGAGTTTTTCTATTATCCACGGGTATGGCGATGGAGTGTTATCTGAAGGGATTCACCGCTACTTACACACTCTTACGTATATCAAGACATACTATTTTGCCACCCAAGAGGATGGGGGACACGGAAAAACATACGTCGAATTGTAAAGCAATATTTCTTTTTACCACAGAGAGTGTTACAGTAACGTATGAGTAGATATACAGATGATCCAGTTCTTCAATACCATTTAGATATTCGTCCAGGCGATGTAGGGCGTTATGTCCTTCTCCCAGGCGATCCCAAACGATGTAGTGCTATTGCCTCTTATTTTGAGAACCCTCGCCTTGTTGCCGATAAAAGAGAGTATGTGACTTATACAGGGACATTAGATGGTGAGAAAGTGAGTGTCACTAGTACAGGCATTGGTGGTCCTTCAACAGCAATTGCCGTTGAGGAGTTGGTGGCTTGTGGCTCTGATACATTCATCCGTATCGGTACAAGCGGGGGAATTGATCCAAAAGTGAGTTCAGGTGATATTGTGATCGCTACCTCAGCTGTCCGCCAAGAGGGGACAGCAAATGAGTACGCCCCACTTGAGTTTCCTGCAACAGCCCATTTTGACGTAGTGGAAGCACTCTCTATATCTGCTCAAAAACTCGGATTATCTCACCACATTGGTATTGTCCAAAGTAAAGACTCATTTTATGGACAACACTCACCTGAGAGAATGCCTATAAGTACTCTTTTATTAGAGAAATGGGAGGCGTGGAAACGCTTAGGAGTATTAGCAAGTGAAATGGAGTCGGCTACATTGTTTGTTGTTTCTAGTGCCTTGCGTGTTCGTAGTGGTGGTGCCTTTTTAGTGGTAGGGAATCAAGAGCGGGAAAAAGCGGGATTATCTAATCCTATTGTTCATGATACAGAAGCGGCTATCAAAGTAGTCGTAGAGGCCCTACGATACCTGATAGCCGCTGATAGAAAAAGTACTTCTTCTTAAGCTTTCGCTAATGAAGAGCCAAATTCACGAGCTCCAGCTAATGATTCATCATCTGGATACCATTTGTATCTCAGTGGTTCAGCGACAATTTCATACCCAGCATCGGTAAGGAAATCGGCAATTTTCTTTGGAGATTCTCCAGTCCACCCATAACAACCAAATGAAGCTGCTTGTTTGTTCTTCATTTTGAGACTCTTGAGGAAGTGGAGAAAGCCACTGACGGTGGTGAGCATATCATTACCAACAGTTGGAGAGCCCACAACAACCATCTTAGATCTAAATACTTCAGCTGCGACGTCGTTACGGTCTGTTTTCGCTAAGTTATAGGTTTTCACTGTTACTTCTTTATCAGCAGCAGTAATACCTTCACTAATAGCATCAGCTAAAGCACGAGTCCCTTCCCACATGGTGTCATACACTACGGTAATTTGATTCTCTTGGTAGTCATCACACCAAGCAGCATATTTTTCAACAATTTGAAGTGGATTATCCCTCCAAATAGCACCATGACTAGTTGCAATGATATCAATCGGAAGATTCATTCCAATAATTTCAGCAAGTTTCTTTTTCAAAAATGGGTTAAATGGAGTTAAAATATTGGCATAATATTTTAAAGCTTCATACTCTAATACACATTGATCAGCTAAATCATTAAACAACCCAGCGTGGGCATAGTGTTGTCCAAAAGCATCGTTACTAAAAAGGATGTTATCTTGTGTCATGTAGGTAGCCATGCTGTCGGGCCAGTGGAGCATCGTCATTTCAACAAAAACAAGAGATTTGCCATTACCGATGTCGATTGAATCTCCAGTTTTTACTACATTGAAGTTCCAATCCTTATGGTATTGTCCTTTTAATGAATCGACTCCTTTCGCTGTACAATAAATAGGACAATTTGGGATTTTTTCCATCAACCGAGGTAAAGCACCACTGTGGTCAATTTCTCCGTGGTTCACAATAATGGCATCAATAGAGTCTAAGTCGACCTCTTTTTCTAAATTGTTTACGAAAATATCTGCATACGGCTTCCACACCGTATCAATTAAGATGGTTTTCTCTTCTTCAACGAGGTATGAGTTATACGTTGATCCTTTATGGGTAGAAAAATCACTCCCGTGGAACTGTCTCAGTTCGGTATCTATATGGCCAACCCAATAGACATTGTTTTTAATCAGTGTTTTCATGAGCACTCCTCCAATACAAATCAGTATACAACAGATTTATCCTATTTCCAGATGTAAATGCCGATATCATGGGTAGGATTGTAAATTTTGCTACTCGCTGATATATTAGTGGTGAAATAGTGGACTGTTTTACCTTCCAGAGGGTATTGTAAGGCAAAAAGTTTCTATCTAACTAAATTTTTTATATAAAAATTTCCTTATAACGAGGTTGTGTTCTTGCTTTGTTCGGTATATAGTAGAGAATAATTCAATTAGGTGGATGTGTTTATGGAACTACAGATTCAAGATTTAGTCGATTCTATCAAAAAAGATGGTATCGCGGAGGCAGAGAAAGAGCGTAAGGTTATTATCTCTGAAGCCACGAAAAAAGCTGACGAGATTGTAAAAGATGCTCAGCAACAAGCCAAAAAATTAGTAGATGCTGCAAAAAAAGAAGTGACAGTGATGGAAAAAAGTGCTACTGCAGCAATTCAGCAAGCCGGTAGAGATGTAATTCTCTATTTAAAAAAGAGTATAACAAATCATGTTCTTCATCTGTTAGATACGAACGTAACATCCTCTCTCACTGGTAAAGATCTTGTCTCTTTGATTGTATCGATTGTACAAAGCGGTCTTGTCGACCAAAAGACGTCGATCGTTGAAGTAAATGCAAAGGAACTCAAAAAGATTGATGAGACTCTTCGAGCACAATTAGCTGATGAGCTAAAAAACGGGTTGGAGATTACACCAGTCGATTCGGTGCATGTCGGTTTTAAATTGAGTTCAAAAGATGGATCTTTCTTCTATGATTTTAGTGATGATGAAATTACCCAACTTCTTCTCCCATTTTTGAGCTCGTCAATTGCTGAGATGATTCAGCCAGCCAAAGAGGGCAAATAGGAGTTTAGTGTGGCTTCATATTACTACCTAGTAGCGTCATTGCCAATGCTACGCTTTGAGCAAGACCCTCCCATGAGTATGGAAAAATTCCTCTCAGTATGTAGGGAGTTTGCTAGTTCACGCGACTATATGCTTATTGAGAGTGTTATTGGACAAGCAGAGGAACCAAAGAGTTCCTCGTATACCAAAAAATGGGAAGAGTTTAACGATCTTTTTCGCTCTTCTCTCTCTAAGCAACGACTGATACAGTTAAAACGTGGACAATATGAAACAGATTCATTTAGAGCAACTCGAGACGATGTCGATGGTACAGTCAAAGAGGCAATGCAAGCTGCAAATCCATTAGATGCCGAAATCCTACTGATGAAAAAAACGTGGGAAGAGGCTTCTTCATTATCACAAGGGAAAGTCTTCGAAGTAGAAGTGCTTTTAACATATGCAATTCAGTTGCAAATCTTACTGCGAAAGGCTCTGTTTAGTCAGAGTGAAGGGAACGCCGAGTTTAGACGACTCTTCTCAAATTTGCAGTCAATAAATCAGAGCATGTAAACGGAGTGTAGATTATGGCGAAATATGGCGGACGAGTCACTGGAATTAATGGAAACATGGTGACAGTTGAGTTCGAAACAAAAGTCTCACAAAACGAGGTTGGTTACGTCGTTTTAGGAGAAGAGAGACTCAAAAGTGAAGTAATTCGAATTACAGGAAATGAGGCTTCAATTCAGGTCTTTGAGATGACCGATGGAGTGAAAGTTGGAGACCCTGTAGAATTTACTGGTGAATTGTTAAGTGTTGAGTTGGGACCCGGGTTGTTAAGTCAAATTTATGATGGCTTACAAAACCCCCTTCCTGAGTTAGCCGAGCAGTGTGGTTTCTTCTTACAACGAGGAATTTATTTAAAACCAATTCCAGATGCTAAGTGGGAATTCACTCCAACTGTTCAAGTTGGCGATACTGTGTTTCCAGCAGATACATTAGGAACTGTACCAGAGGGTGTGTTTACTCACCGTATCATGGTTCCATTTTCCTTTGCTGAAGTTGGGTGGAAAGTTGAATCGATAAAAAAAGCTGGTACATATAACGTTCGTGATGAGATAGCAACTCTCGTCGATCCAAAAGGAAATAAACGAAGTGTCTCAATGGTTTTTACCTGGCCTGTTAAAAAGCCAATTGACAAGTATGTTGAGCGCCTTCGTCCTGATGAACCACTGGTAACACAAATTAGAATTATTGATACCTTCTTACCTATTGCTAAAGGGGGTACATACTGTATTCCTGGACCATTTGGAGCAGGTAAAACGGTCTTACAACATATGACGAGCCGAAACGCTGATGTCGATATCGTTGTTATTGCAGCATGCGGAGAACGTGCGGGTGAAGTAGTTGAGGTCTTAAAAGAGTTCCCAGAACTCATTGACCCACGTACTGGTAAAACTTTGATGGAGCGGACAGTTATTATTGCTAACACCAGTAGTATGCCAGTTGCAGCTCGTGAAGCATCAGTATACACCGCTGTTACTATTGCTGAATATTACCGACAAATGGGATTGAACATCCTTTTATTAGCCGACTCAACTAGTCGTTGGGCTCAAGCAATGAGAGAGATGAGCGGTCGCTTAGAGGAGATTCCTGGAGAAGAGGCTTTCCCAGCCTACTTAGAATCGGTTATTGCCTCTTTTTATGAGCGTGCTGGTATTGTTCGGCTAAAAGATGGATCAGTTGGATCGGTTACTGTTGGTGGAACAGTAAGCCCTGCTGGTGGTAACTTTGAAGAGCCAGTGACCCAAGCAACGTTAAAAGTTGTAGGAGCTTTCCACGGGTTAAGTCGAGAGCGAAGTGATGCTCGTAAATATCCAGCTATCGATCCTCTTGATAGTTGGTCTAAATACCCTTCACTCATCAATGTCGAAAAAATTGAATATGCTCGAGATCTCCTGTTTCATGGAAATGAAGTAGCACAAATGATGAAAGTTGTTGGTGAAGAGGGGACATCCTTAGCCGATTATGTGACCTACTTAAAAGGGGAATTACTCGATAGTGTCTATTTACAACAAAACTCATTTGACCCTGTCGACCACGCAGCTCCTATCGATCGACAAATGTTAGTATTTGATGTCCTTTTTAATATTCTTGGTAGTGAATTTAACATCGATAATAAAAATGATGTCCGTCTCTTTGTGAACGAGTTACGACAAGTGTTCTTGGATTGGAACAACACACAAGCCGACGATAAACAATTTACGAAATACCAAAAAGAGATTGAGAAACTTGCACAATCGAAGTTTGTCTCATACGAAAGACGAGCTGCACAAATTCTTGATGTAAAATAGGGTGGTGAAAGATGCAAAAAGTATATACAAAAATTGAATCGATAGCTGGAAACGTCATCACTGTGAGAGCTGAAAATGTACGTAATGGTGATTTAGCTGTAGTTACATCAATGAATGGAGAGTCATTAGCTAACGTTATTAAACTCGATCGAGATATCGTCTCATTGCAAGTATTTGCAGGAGCTCGAGGAGTCTCAACAGGGGATAAGGTCCGCTTTTTAGGCTATCCTATGCAAGTCTCTTATTCTGATGACTTATTAGGACGAATATTTGATGGAGCTGGAAAACCTCGAGATAATGGACCTGAACTAACAGAGAACCTCATTCCCATTGGTGGACCTGCTGTAAACCCAGCAAAAAGAATTGTTCCACGGAATATGATTCGTACTGGTATTCCGATGATTGACGTGTTTAACTCACTCGTTGAATCTCAGAAACTTCCGATTTTCTCAGTCAGTGGGGAGCCTTATAACGAAGTGTTATCACGAATCGCTATGCAAGCTGAGGTAGATATTATCGTCCTTGGTGGCATGGGGTTAAAATATGATGATTATCTCTTTTTCAAAGAGACGCTTGAACAAAGTGGAGCAATGAGTAGAACAATCTTCTTTGTTCATACCGCTAGTGACCCCACAGTTGAGTGTTTGTTAGTACCAGATATCTCACTTGCTGTTGCTGAACGCTTTGCCTTAGACGGAAAGAAAGTCTTAGTACTGTTAAGTGATATGACTAACTTTGCCGATGCGATGAAAGAGATTGCTATTACCATGGAACAAGTACCATCTAACCGTGGGTATCCTGGAGACCTTTATAGTTCATTAGCATCTCGCTATGAGAAAGCGGTCGACTTTGAAGGGGCAGGATCTGTTACTATTTTAGCAGTTACGACCATGCCTGGAGATGATGTAACTCACCCAGTGCCTGATAACACTGGTTATATTACCGAAGGTCAGTACTACCTACGTCATAGTCGTATTGAACCATTTGGTTCACTTTCCCGCTTAAAACAGCAGGTTAACAAAGATACCCGTGATGACCACCGTGCCTTAATGGATGGTATGATTAAACTCTATGCCTCCTTTAAAGAGTCGATGGAGAAAAAATCGATGGGATTTCAGATGTCTGAGTGGGACGATAAGTTATTGAAATATGGAGAGCTATTTGAGACCAAACTAATGGATTTATCGGTGAACATCCCATTAGAAGATGCTTTAGATCTCGGCTGGGAAATCTTAGCTGAGTGTTTTGCACCGAATGAGACTGGCTTACGCAGTGATCTTGTTGAAGCTCACTGGCCAAAAAAGAGATAAGAGGTGACGCATGGCTAGCGTCAAGCTAACAAAAAACGAACAAAAGAAGCAAAAAGATCTCTTAAAGCAATTTGAACGATATTTACCAACCTTGCAGTTGAAAAAACAACAACTGCAGATGGTAATACGTCAAATTGAAGATCAGAAATCTCAGTTATTACAAAAACAGAAAGACATATTAGATTTGCTTCAAAGTTGGGTCGCCCTTTTTCATGAAAATACAACTTTCCACTCATCTTTTCGACTCGATGCTATAGTGTCGATTGAATCTATTCAAAAGAGAAAAGGGAATATTGCTGGAGTGACTATTCCGTTGTTTGATGGGGTAAAGTTTATCATTGAAGAGTACGACGTAGATAAGTACCCACTATGGATTGATGCAGCTGTTGTTGTATTGCAACAGGTTGCAAAACTTGATGCAGAGATTGCAACTTTGAAAGAGCAGATTAATCAATTGAACCATGAACTTAGAATTACTAGCCAAAGGGTGAATCTCTTTGAGAAGGTGAAAATACCTGAAACAAAAGAGAATATTAGACGAATTAGTATCTACCTTGGTGATCAGCAAACTGCTGCTGTTGTTCGTGGAAAGATTGCGAAAAAGAAATTAGTGAAAGTTGCAGGGGGTGTTGCATGATTGTTCCTATGAAACGTCTTTCCCTCATCGTATTAACGAAAGAGAAGAAACATGCCCTGTTACAACTCAGAAAAGCAGGTATAGTCCATCTCGATGAAATCGCACAACTAAATGATGAAATTGAGAAACTCGAGTATCAAAAGCAAACGATGCAGCGCTCTTTAGCTCAACTTGTTGAAGTGAGATCTACAACAGAAGAGGGTAAACCTCATAGCAAAGTTGTCCCTCAAGAGAGATTTGATAACATACATCAAAAGGTTGATTGGCTTTTGGAGCAACGTGCTCACATTACTGAATCATTGCAAAAGGATCTCATCGAGCGAGATCATGTACAGATGTGGGGAGATTTCTCAACTACTGATTTGAAGGTATTGGAAGAAGAGGGATTGAATCTTAGCTTTTATCTTCTACCTTCTCGTGCAGTTGCTCACATAGATCAAGAGATCTCATTTGTTAGATTAAAGAGTATTGGAAAGCAAGTTCTTATTGCTACCATCAATGCCACGCTCCCTGATGGGGATGGTGCTCAGAAGATGCCCGACTTTAATCGTAGTCTCAGTGATATCCTCTCTTCAATAGAGGGGAAAGAGAAAAGACTTAATGATATGAGGCGTGAACTCATCGAATACAGTGACTATATTACAAGTTATCACCACTACATCAAAGTTCTTGAACAACAACTCCGTTTTGAGAAAATCCATGATGGAATGGGAGATAATGAAACAGTTGCATGGCTTACAGGGTTTATCCCAGAAGATGAAGTAGAGAATATGAAAAGCATTGCCTCTGAGAACTCATGGGGATATCTCATTGAAGAGCCAGATGAAGAAGATGTTCCACCCACTCAAATAAAAAATAAGAAATGGATCGATATCATTCGCCCTGTATTTGATATCCTTGGAACCGTTCCTGGCTATCACGAGTATGATATCTCAATGTGGCTGTTGATGTTCTTCTCACTGTTCTTTGCAATGATTTTAGGGGATGCAGCATACGGTGTTATTTTCCTGATTATCGCTGTTATTGCCCATAAGAAGATTGGGAAGGCAAACAATGCCATTATCCTCACGTATGTACTCAGCATCGCAACTATTATTTGGGGATCACTTACCGGTACGTGGTTTGGCAGTAAAGGGATCTTAGAAGCACTTCCGTTTCTTAAGCTCTTTATTATTCCTCAGATTGCGAACTATCCTGAGTTATTTAATGTCTCTACAACTAGTGCGCAAAATGCTGTGATGAAGTTCACCTTTATCATAGGTACGCTACAACTTAGTTTAGCTTCTGTAATGAACATGTATCGCAAAATCAGCCGTAAAGATATTAGTGCAGTTGCCGATTTCGGATGGCTGATTATGATTGATGCCCTCTATTTTATTGTGTTGATGTTAGTTATTAATGCGAGTGCAAATGTGCCAGTTGTAAGTACCGTCATTGGGATTGGATTTTTACTGATTATTATATTTGGCGCTCAAGGCCCTGGTGTCCCATTTGGGAAAGGGGTCTTAACAGGTTTAGGAAATATCTTTTCTACTTTCTTAGATACGATCAGTGCTTTTAGTAATATCATTAGTTATATCCGTCTTTTTGCTGTAGGAATGGCCTCCTTAGCAATCGCTCAGAGCTTTAACAGTCTTGGAAGTAGTCTGTTAAGTGGTATTGCTATTCCTGCAGGTATTTTAGTGTTAGTTATTGGACACGGCTTAAACCTTATTATGGCTGTATTATCAGTAGTCGTACACGGAGTGCGGTTAAACTTATTAGAATTCAGTGGTCAACTCGGAATGGAGTGGACTGGAATAACATATGACCCGTTTAGAGAAACGGTTGAAACATAATCATAGACGTTGAAATAAAACAACGAGAAGGAGCTTTACATGAGTATTGGTTTTATTGGAATGGCAGCAGCACTCGGGCTTTCGGCATTAGGGTCGGCATTAGGAACTGGGGCCGCTTCATTAGCTGCTGTTGGTGGGTGGAAAAAGTGTTATGCAAATGGTAAACCTGCACCATTTATTATGGTTGCTTTTTCAGGTGCACCACTGACACAAACTATCTATGGCTTTTTATTAATGAACTTCATTAGCACTGCTGCTTTAGCTGGCGCAGATCCTGGCATGTTATTTGGAGCTGGGGTATTTGGGGGCTTAGCTATTGGACTGAGTGCTTGGATGCAAGGTAAAGCCGCAGCAGCAGCAAGTGATGCTTTAGCCGAAACAGGAAAGGGGACTGCTAACTACTTCATTGTTGTCGGAATTATTGAAACTGTTGCTCTGTTTACCCTTGTCTTCCTTCTGTTATTATTACAATAGACTGTTTAAAACTGTTGCCTTAGAGAGTCCTCTTTTACGAGGGCTCTCTTTTTATTTTACTCGCAATAGAGTACACTCTTTGGCATTATGAAACGTAGAGTTACACATTCAGTAGCGATTGGTGATCTTTTTATTGGATCAGCCCATCCTATAGCAATACAAACAATGTATAGTGATCCTTTATTAGCTCACTATAACGCACGCAATTACGAAGAGCTGCTATTCTCACTTCGCTCTTGGACAACGATGGGTTGTCACATTATCCGCTTTAGTTATCCCGATTCATCTCTTAAAGAGTCTTTTACTCAATTGTGTAAAGACTCCCCCATGCCGGTGGTTGCCGATATCCACTTTGATTATAAGTTAGCCATTGAAGCAATCACTTCTGGTGCTGCTAAAATTCGCATCAACCCGGGTAATATCGGAAACAAAGAGCGAGTTGAGCAGGTTGTAAAAACAGCGAAAGATCATGCATGTTCAATACGAATCGGCCTTAATGGTGGTTCTCTTCCACGGAAACTGCGACAAGGTGATCATACCACAGCTATGGTGGATACCGCTTTAGAGTATCTTGATTGGTTTGAGAAGTGGAATTTTACCGACACGGTAATCTCGCTCAAAGATACCGATCCTCTTACTACCTACAATGCCTACGAAAGCATTGCTTCACAGTGTTCATACCCACTTCATTTAGGAGTTACTGAAGCTGGAGGAGTTGTCAGTGCTGTTGCCCGTAGTAGTTATGTTCTTGGTAAGTTATTAGAACAAGGGATTGGTGATACTATGAGAATTAGTATTACCGACGATATTTTTTACGAAATAGCGGCTGCTCGAGAGATTTTACGCACTGTAGGTATTGAGCGTGGGGGAGTGAATATCATTAGTTGTCCCCGCTGTGGACGAGCCTCTTTTGATTCTCAAGCTTTCTTAAAGAAGGTAGAACGACGATTAATGGAAATTCAAGAACCAATTACCGTTGCAATTATGGGCTGTCAGGTAAACGGACCTGGTGAAGCAGAACAAGCAGATATCGCAATTACTGGTTTAGGAAAGAGAGTCTTTTTATATGAGAAAGGGAAGTTAGTCAAAGAGATTGATGAGCAAGACGCTGAAAAAATCTTATTTGAACGAATAGAGGAGTTAATACGTGCACAATAAGTTAATTATTCGAGGTGCTCGTGTAAACAACCTAAAAAACATAGACCTTGATTTAGATAAAAATCGCCTCATTGTTATCAGTGGCCTTAGTGGAAGTGGGAAATCCTCTTTAGCCTTTGATACAATCTTTGCCGAAGGGCAAAGACGGTATGTAGAATCACTGAGTGCATACGCTCGTATGTTCTTAGGACGATTGGAAAAACCAGATGTCGATTATATGGAGGGGTTAAGTCCCGCAATTGCCATAGAGCAAAAAACGACTCATAAAAACCCCCGTTCTATTGTTGGAACAATTACTGAGATTTATGATTACTATCGCCTGTTGTGGGCACGAGTGGGGACACCCCATTGTCCTGAGTGTGGGCGCCCTATCACCGAGCAATCAATCGACCAAATCTTAGATGCACTCTATCGCCTTTCTGACGGGACACGGATGATGGTTGTGGCCCCTGTGGTGTTAGGGAGAAAAGGGGAACATAAAAAAGTATTTGAAGATGCTAAAAAAAGTGGATTTGCCCGAGTGAGGGTAAATGAAACACTGTATGAAATTGATAGTGTCCCCTCATTAGATAAGAATGTGAAACATACCATTGAGATTGTTGTTGATCGGGTGGTGTTAAGTGATGAAAATAGATCACGCATTGCCGATTCACTCGAATCTGCCATCGAGGTCACAGGTGGTTTGGTGAGGGTCATTTGGTATGATGAGAATAATAAAGAGAACATTGAAACTTTCAGTGAACACAATAGTTGTCCCCATTGTGGCATTAGTATTCCTGAATTAGAGCCTCGCTTATTTAGCTTTAATAACCCCTTTGGAGCTTGTCCCTCATGTCACGGTTTAGGGGAAAAATCACAATTTGATCCCGATAAAGTAATCCCTGATCGTTCTCGCTCATTTAACCAAGGGGCTATAGCAACCCAAAACCCCGAGGCGATGTGGTCACGATCCCCATTTAAAGCACTCGCTAAGGCGTACGACTTTACCCTCGATACCCCATTTAGTGAACTCGATGATGAGATTATCGACATCATTTTATATGGGAGTAAAGAACGTATTCCTATTCGATATAAAGGGGAGAAAGATGCCTCCTCGTATATGATGGAAAAACGCTTCACTGGTGTTATTACCGATCTCAATCGCCGCTATTACGAAACAAAAAGTAACCATATTCGCCAATGGATGGAGAGTTTTCAAACAAGTCACACCTGTGAAGTGTGTCATGGTTCGCGTCTTCGTAAAGAGGCCCTCTCTGTTCTCATTGGAGGCAAGACGATAATCGATGTTACTCGTTTCTCTATTCATGAATCGATTGCCTTTTTTGAACAACTTAAGCTTACAGAGACACAAAAAGAGATCTCTCATCAGATTATGAAAGAGATCCACTCAAGACTCAACTTTCTTGTGAATGTTGGTTTGGATTATCTTACTCTTGATCGCTCAGCAGGAACTCTCAGTGGAGGAGAGGCACAACGAATTCGTTTAGCAACACAAATAGGATCAGCATTAAGTGGTGTTATTTATGTCTTAGATGAACCTTCGATTGGCTTACACCAACGAGATAACCACAAGTTAATTGAGACTCTCAAAGCGTTACGAGACATTGGTAACACCCTCATTGTTGTAGAGCATGATGAAGCGACGATTCGAGAAGCAGATTATGTTGTTGATCTCGGTCCTGGTGCTGGTGTTCATGGGGGGTATGTAACAAGTAGTGGGACACCTTCCCAAATTGAGAAAGATGAGAAAAGTATCACAGGACTCTATTTAGCTAAAAAGTTAAAAATGGAGATCCCCGAAACTCGAAGAGAGGGGAAAGGTGAGTTCATTCGTCTCATTGGGGCAAAGAAAAACAACCTCAAAGAGATTGATGTCGATTTCCCTTTAGGTCAACTTATTGTGATTACTGGAGTTTCAGGCTCAGGTAAATCGACCCTCTTAAATGAAATACTCATTCCAGCGTTAAAACGAAAACTCAATCGTCAAAGAGAGAAGTTTGATGGGTATAAAGAGCTTATTGGTAGTGAACATATCGATAAAGTGATTAATATCGACCAAAGTCCTATTGGAAGGACCCCACGAAGTAACCCAGCAACATATGTTGGTGCGTTTACTCCTATTAGAGAGTTGTTTGCTTCATTACCAGAGTCAAAAGCTCGAGGGTATAAACCAGGGAGATTCTCTTTTAATGTAGCTGGGGGGAGATGTGAACATTGCCAAGGGGATGGAACACTTAAAATTGAGATGCACTTTCTTCCCGATGTCTATGTCACCTGTGATGTGTGTAAAGGTAAACGCTTTAACAAAGAGACGTTAAATATTCACTACAAAGGGAAAAATATTCACGATGTGTTGAATATGACTATCAGTGAAGCTCATGAGTTCTTTAGTCCCATACCAAAAATTAAACGTAAAATTGAGACATTAGAGTCTGTAGGACTCGGGTATATCAAATTAGGACAATCGGCTCTCACTCTCAGTGGAGGAGAGGCTCAACGGGTGAAATTATCATTAGAGCTCTCTAAAATGAGTACAGGCAAAACGTTGTATGTATTAGATGAACCCACCACAGGACTTCACTTTGCCGATGTGAAAAAATTAATGGAAGTGTTAGATCGCTTAGTTGAGCAAGGAAATACCGTCATCTTAATTGAACATAACTTAGATGTTATTCTCAGTGCGGATCATATTATCGACTTAGGACCAGAAGGGGGAGATAAAGGGGGGACACTTGTTGCCGATGGGACACCAGAAGAAGTTTCTCTTTCAAAGCAATCTTACACAGGATATTATATAGCACAAGCACTTCATGAAAAATCGTAAGGTTCTGATTGTACTATTGTTTCTCTTTATTATCTCTTTGTTCGCTCTTTATTCAGAGTCACTCGATGATCAATCTTTACAGATTCTGTTATTAACACAAGAACTTGAAAGTGCCACTCCTAAAGAGTTAGAACAACGATTGAGATATCTTAACTTACCACTCGATAGTGATCAAAGTGTTATGAGAAATCAATTGTTAGAGTATTACGGTCTTCACAGCTCAACAAAACGGGATGAGCACATCTACGAAGATACCTTTCACATTGAATCGACTGATCGACTCTTTGTCTATGGAGATCCTGTACAGACTGTTGTGTTCGCTGGAAAAGTTCAACTCTCTTTTGAACAAGAACACCACATTCTTTTATCTGCTAATTACATCGCCCTTGATCTTCAAAAAAGAGTTCTCAGTGCACTTGGGGATGTGACGCTGATTGAAGATGAGGATATCATAGAAGGAGAACTCCTTTTTTTTGATATCGCCAATAATAACATTCTCTTTCAACAAGGGGTGTTGCGCCTCGAACGTGTTGTAGGGGAGAAAAAGCAACCAATTCAATTTATCACAACTGCCGAGCGTCTTAGTACTACCGCTGATCCATACATTATGAGTTTTCATCGCCCCTTTATGACTACAAGTGAAGATGATGCATATGTGAGTATTAACACAAAAGATCTTCACCTTTTAGAAGGGGGAGATATCTTTGCCACCAATGTAAAAATTTCATTAGGAAGAATTCCTTTATTGTGGCTCCCTATTCTTTACTACCCAGGACAACGCTTTGTCTTTAATCCCTCATTTGGAATCGATAGTGAACGAGGGCTTTTTTTCTCAACAACGATTGAGTTGTATGGGACATACCCCAACATTGAAGCTGATGAGACACTTAGCTTTGCATCGTTATTAAGAAATGAGGATCATGAAGAACTCTATGCTGATGGTATGGTCTATACAAAGCGGGCACAATTATCTCCATTACAAACGTGGGCTCAAAAGAGTGAATCCTATTTTGCCCTCTTTTTTGATGCCTATGAGAGAAGGGGAGTCTTTGGTGGATTTGAGACCCATAACTCTTTACTACAAAACCGTTTTGTTATTGATGCTTTTGGAGGAGTCGCCCTCAGCGGCATTGATGCTCAAAACTCCTCATATAGGTATCAGATTGATCCTATTCGCTTTGGTTTTAAAAACAAAAGTGAATTTAATGGAAAGCATCTCAAGCTCGCTTTTAGCGGTGAGATGTACAGTGATCCTCTTTTTGTAAAAGAGTATCGAAATAGATTAACCTACTTCTCTTTATCGGCTTTGATGAACGACTTTACTATGAAAGAGGATTATCGATCCGATATCCCCACCATACGGTGGCTTTTAAGTGGACGTTATACTATTCCAATGGGAATATTCTCCCCTTTTATTGAATCACTTAACATTGAACAATTACATGCATCGGTGAATTGGGATGCAAAGAAACTGAGTGACAATAGTGGTGGAGGGTATGAAATAGAGTCGATTACCTTCCCAGATCTCATCGCTACGGCGAAAGGGAAACTCATAAGGTTATCACATACAGATACAAAACCATCTTCTACTGAACGTCCTTTAGATTCTATTCTTTCAGATATCGCTATCGACCCACTGTATCGTTCAGCTAACACTCAGGCAAATAAAAGAGCCAACCAATACACCTATGATCTGAGCTATGCAATACGTCAATCATATATCGGAAGTGAAACACTCTTACCCATTACTCAAAAAGAGATATCTCACTACGCTCGTAGTAGTGGAAATATCACCTCACGAGGGAACATTGGTCCTCAGTTTCTCACTTTTAGTAGTAAAGTTGAACCACTCTTTATCTACCGAAATCAAAGCCAAGGAGAGTCTACTCAACTCACTTTTACTCAAATTCATGATGCATCAAGTAGCTTTTTAGGACTCTCTTATGGGTTAACTCACCGTTTTTTTCATCAAACTGAATCATACGATCACATCTCTAGTGGAGGTATGTTAGCATTTGACGACTCTTCAGTCAGTCGCCATTTTATCCGATGGCAACACTCTTTAGGTTTTGGGGAACACGTTATAAGACCTTCAATGAGAATTCAACTTCCTCCAAAAGAGTTAACTATTACTCCAAAGTTGACTTACTTGTTTCGCCATCTTCGTCTCAGTGCTTCACACG
>JBBAFS010000032.1:0-17809 GCA_041655255.1 Sphaerochaetaceae bacterium | reverse complement strand
TTATGATATGGCCATGATTGTACTCATTATTGCGATATTAACGACTCTGTTTTGTTTCCTCTCTGTAGCATCCACCCTTCGCTTTATTTTCTCAAAACAGGGGTGGTTTTGGGTATTACCGTTTATAATCTCAGCAATCTTCTTATACTTAACTATTGATCCACTGTATGTAGCTGCAACTCAATTAGACGGTAATTCATCCGAGTTTTTATTAAGTTTTGATCGCTCTATAACGATTCTCATTCCACTGATTATTGTATTTTTATGGTACATGATGATTGTGGTATTTAGATATGCGTTAAAACTTGTTGTTCCAGATAACAAATATATGGAAGAGACGATGAGAAACTTACGTGAAGCACGTTACTTACAAAAGCTCGAGTATCGTAAGTACATGAAAAGCTTAAATACGTTACGCAAGCGAGATTTCATTGTCGATGAAAGTAGTGGGAATCTCTATCCTATTGAGTGGGTAATGGCGTTTGATGACCAAAGAGCAACCTAATAGTGTTATCTATCTTGTAGGAATTAAACACTCTGGTAAAAGTACTATAGCCTCTATCGTTTCTCAAATTCTTGGCTACTCTCATATCGATACCGATGATTTAGTCTTAAAAGAGATTGAACCTGAGTACTCATCCATTCGTAAGTTTTATCAAACAAAAGGGCAAGATGCCTTTATGGACATTGAGTATCGAGCAACAAAAGAGTATGTCACCAAAGAGCGTCATCGTCCGTTAGTTATCGCCACAGGTGGCGGTGCTTGTGATAATCCACCTTTAGTTGAGTTCATGACACAAAGTGGATTGATTATCTATCTCTACTATAATCAAGAAATCTTAGAGAAAAGAATCTTTGCTGGGGGCATTCCCCCATTTTTAGATACTGGTGATCCTCACACCTCTTTTACTCTTCTTTTTAATCGTCGAGATGAGCTGTATAGGAAGTTTTCTTCACATATGGTATCATTGTACGATTACAATTCTCCTTTTGAGAACGGACAGCTTGTCGCATCCTTTTTGCAAAAGGTGATTACAAGTGAGGAACCATGCCTAGAAACAGCTTTGGAACACGACTGAGTATCACCACTTTTGGAGAGTCTCACGGAGACGGAATCGGTGTAATCATCGATGGAGTTGAACCTCTTTTTGAAATTGATGTTGATGATATTGCGTATCAAATGAGTCGTCGTCGTCCAGGGGGAAACCCATTAGGGACAAAGCGAGATGAACGAGATCATGTTGAAATTCTCTCAGGGATATTTGAGGGTAAAACAACAGGTACACCAATAGCGATGCTTATTCGTAATACGAACCAACGTTCACACGATTATACAGATATCTCCTCTTTTTATCGTCCTGGTCATGCCGATTACACATGGCAAAAGAAATTTGGGATCAGAGATTGGCGAGGTGGAGGACGTTCCAGTGGTCGTGAAACAGCAGCTCGTGTAGCAGCTGGTTCCATCGCTCGACAAATTTTACAATCAAAAGGGATCTCTATAAACGCCTATACAATACAAATCGGTCCCATTAAAACTGAAAAACGGGATTTTTCAGTTATTCATGATAACTTTGTCCACGCTCCTGATAGCGAAGCTGCTAGTAAAATGGAAGAGCTTATTGAACAAGCTCGTGATAACTCAGATAGCGTTGGTGGAGTTATTGAATGTCTCATTACCGGCGTCCCTGTTGGGCTAGGTGAGCCCGTATTTGATAAAGCTGATGCTCTATTAGCCCATGCGATGCTCTCTATAGGGGCAGTAAAAGGGATCGAATTTGGTCTTGGTTTTGAAAGTGCTGCCCTTCTAGGATCTCAACACAACGATCAAATGAGTAAAGATGGGTTTATGAGTAACCATGCTGGTGGAATAAACGGCGGGATTACCAACGGAGAGCCTGTTGTTTTTAGAGTTGCAGTAAAACCCACCAGTTCCATAGCTCAAGCGCAAAGCACAATCGACATCGAAGAAAATGAGCAAACAATTCGTGTGGAAGGAAGACATGACCCTTCGATTTGTATTCGAATTATTCCAGTGATTGAGGCTATGGCTGCCCTCACGCTCTTAGATTTATGGTACGAGCAATATGGGAGATAAGCCACTTATCGTTCAAAGTGACTTAACGTTGATGCTCGACGTCCACTCACCTCATAGCGAAGAAGCCCGTAATGATATCATCGCCTTTAGTGAGTTAATTAAATCACCTGAACACGTACACACCTACTCGATCAGCTCTTTGTCGTTATGGAATGCTGCAAGTGCTGGTCTTTCGGTTGAGAGTGCCATTGAGCGATTAACTCGATGGTCTCGTTATGAGATTAATGAATCAGTGCTGTTTAGAATGAGAGAAATTGGAGAGCGCTTTGGCTCTATTATTCTTTCACAGTATGAACAAGATCCCTCTTACTATCTGTTAACAGTTGAAAAAGAGATATATGTTAAACAACTACTCGCTCATAAAACAATCGCATCGATGCTGAGAGTTGTCCCTGAAGGCTTTTTAGTTGAACCGTATCATCGAGGAGAGTTAAAAGTTCAACTCATAGCTCTTGGATTGCCTGTTGATGATCGAGTACCACTTTCTAAAGGGGAACATCTTCCTATGGCCTTTAAAAAGGTCTCTTCTCGCGGAGTGGAATTTGTTTTAAGAGATTATCAAAAGCTGGCTGCCGATTCCCTTATGGGTTCGGGGGAAGCTGCTGCGGGATATGGGACGATAGTCCTTCCATGTGGAAGTGGAAAAACCATTGTTGGCATGGAGATTATGAGTCGCCTTCAAACTCGGACGCTCATTTTAAGTACCAACGTTGCAGCTGTCCATCAATGGATGAGTGAAATTGAAGATAAACTCGATGTAGATCCCGAACTTATCGGAGAATACTCTGGTGCGCGCAAAGAGATTAAACCAATTACTGTGTGTACTTACCAAGTCTTAACATATCGGAATCGAAAAGACGAAGATTACCCCCACATGAAACTCCTTAGGGAGGGCAATTGGGGATTAATTATCTACGATGAGGTACATATGCTCCCTGCACCTGTATTTAAAATTACGGCTGAATTACAGGCAGTGCACCGTGTGGGACTGACCGCTACGCTCATTCGTGAAGATAACCGAGAGCATGAGGTATTTTCTTTAGTTGGACCAAAGCGCTATGACGTTCCTTGGAGTGAATTAGAGAGCCAAGGGTGGATCGCCGAAGCTGAATGTATTGAAGTGAGACTCGATCTCCCTCAAGAGTTAGAAGTCCCATATGCAATTGCCCCTAAACGAGAGAAATACCGCATCGCAAGTGAAAATCCAAAGAAAATTGAGCTTGTTAAAGAACTTATTGCAAATCACCCGTACGATTACATTTTGGTCATAGGTCAATATCTCTCACAGCTGAAAGAAATTAGTGATGCTATTGGAGCACCACTTATAACAGGTTCAACTCCTAATGCAAAAAGGGATGAACTTTTTCAACAATTTAGAAATAAAGAACAACGAATTTTAGTTGTCTCAAAAGTAGCAAACTTTGCTATCGATTTACCAGATGCTTCAGTTGCTATCCAAGTTTCTGGAACATTTGGTTCAAGACAAGAGGAGGCCCAAAGATTGGGAAGAATATTAAGACCTAAACAACAAAACTCCTACTTTTACACGGTTGTCACTCGCTACTCTAGTGAGGAAGATTTTAGTGCAAACCGACAAAAGTTTTTAGCCGAGCAAGGGTACACGTACCGAATCGAGGTGTGGGAATGAGTCAAAGAAGTGAAGATATAGCAACGTTTCAAGCCTCTTTAGCGTTATTAGATGAACAGTTTTTTCTCGATTTAATTAAAAACTATGTTGGATATGTCCCTACTCCGTTTCACAAACCAGAGTTAGTGACTCGCTTAGCGACTCTATTCTCTAATGATGAATTCATTGATCGCTTAATCTCTTCTATTGATGAACATGAGGCAATGCTCCTTACAGCAGTGGCTCTTTTTGAGTCAGTTGATCAAAAGAGATTAGTCGCCTTTTTTAATGAGAGCATCACTTTCACCACCCTTCAACAAACCGTGTTGAATTTGGAAGAGCGGTTATTGATTGTACCTGATACAACCAAAGAGCATCATATGATGCTCAACCCCCTAGTGGAAAAGTTGCTCATAGAGCGTGTGTTAGAGAAAAGACTTCTATTTGGCTTAGATAGTGAAAAACGATTACATTTTCGCCACATAGATTTAGTAGTTGTACAAGCTCTTATGAGTTTAGCACTCCATAACCCACGTAATCTAACACAAACACTCATTCATCGAACCTTTGGCATTAATGATGAGCATGGAGTTCGATACATCCAAGAATTGAACAATATGTTGTATTTCTCTCGATGCTTTAGTATTCACAAAAAAGAGCGAATACCTTCTAAAGAGCAGATGGATATTGTGTTACAACTTAAGGAAGATGAACTTCGTTATCTCTTATTTGCAAGTATGGTGGAACAAGCTCACTTAGATATAAGTGAAGGAGAGATGCAACTGGTGTATCAACACCTTCTTGTGTTTATGACGACGCTCGAAGTAAGTACCTCATTAGAGTTAAGACAAATTCTACTTTTAGCAATTCACCACGCTCACCTTGCAAAAGATTTATTTGACCCGCTAGTTGAGATTGTTCAGCTACTGACGACCGATGAGAAGACACCTACCCAAAATGAGCGCCTGTTAGGGACTATTGATACTGATTTAACTATCTCTTTTAATACCTATTTGGCTGACTCTACTGATCGTTCCCTTCTACATCTTTTTGGACGAGTACAAAAAGTGGATGTGATGAGTACCTACCAAATAGACAAACAATCCTTGTTTGCTGCATTTGATGTCGATGTGGAAGTTGAACAGATTCTCTCATATCTCAAAGAGGTGACCACATCTGTTTCAGAATTGATGAAAAAACAACTTCTTGATTGGAGAGAAGAGTTCTCCTCTCTCACACTTTACGACGGGATAGTCATTAAAACCGACGAACGCCTAGGAAGGTTGTTTACAGCTCTTCCTGCTTTACAACCGTTTATTATAGAAGTGATCTCCCCCCGCATGTTTTTCATGTCAAAAGAGCATGAAAAAGAGTGGAAAGGTGTTATTCAGAACGCTGGAGTTGGAGTTCTCCCTACAAATAAAAGTGAAGTTGAAAGAATATCTATTCCTACGGGTGTTATTACACCTCTTAAAGAGAACACTCTTGGTACTGAACACATCAATCGACTTGCGATGCATCTGAAACAGGAGACTAAAGATCTCTCATTTATTGAAGAGCTGAAAAAGAAGATTGAGAAAAAAGCTCGCTCTTCAAGTGAAAAAGAGGAGTTATTAGCCCGCTTAGAACAAAAACTCATTTTAGTAGACGATCAAATTACCCACAGTGATGGAAGAACAACCATTCAAGAAGCGAGTGGGTTCGATTACCAAGGAAAACTCAATTTATGTAAAGCTGCAGCTAAGTCGGATCGTGATCTTATTGAATTTCATATGATTGATGATGACGATGGCTCAATGCAAGTCACTTTAGCTATTGTCAAAGAGTTCATCAGTGATGGAACTGACTCGTTAGTTCGGGTGAAAGTTCTCCCCGATTTACAAGAGACGACAATCTCAATACGTAAAGCTTTTAAGGTTCGAAAGAAACGACGATCAATTTTCTTCCAGTTGTAAGTTCTTCGGATAATGATACCCAGTGAATGCTTCAAATTGGAGCATTCCCTGGCGTAAAAGCATCTCAATACCAAATAAGAGAGTGCACCCCTGCTTTTGGGCTCGTTGTAATAATGGGGTGAACTTAGGACG
The DNA here is from genome assembly GCA_041655255.1 of Sphaerochaetaceae bacterium. GTDB lineage: Bacteria > Spirochaetota > Spirochaetia > Sphaerochaetales > Sphaerochaetaceae > JBBAFS01. Next base: position 11,997 of record JBBAFS010000032.1, on the reverse strand, counting down.
ATAAATTAACTCATACACAAGTTGGTCTTTGCTGAAGTTGTATTGGGGAATAGGGTCGCTTTGTCCCTCTTGCTCCATTCCAACCGATGTGGTTTGTACCACTAGTTGTACACCTTCATAATTGTGGGCATTTTGAAGCGAATCGTATGAAGCCATTGTTTCTTGAGCTAGCTTTTTCGCCCGTTCAACATTGCGATTAACGATAATCACTTTACACCCATGATTCCTTAGTGCCCACACCACGGCTCGTGCTGCTCCCCCTGCTCCAATGACTAAAGCCTCTTTGAGAGTATGGTGATCAAGTTGTTCCATTAAAGGTTGGATAAAGCCGTAATAGTCGGTATTCAATCCGCTCCATAAATTTCTCTTACGTACCACTGTGTTACAACTACCAATTTGTTTCACTTCTCTACTAATAGTTCCTAAGTAGGGAAGAACATCTTGTTTATGGGGGACCGTGACACTAAAGCCGGTAATTTGAAGCATTTCCGCTAAGGTAAAAAAGGAGCGAACTTGGTCGACGACAAATGGGAGATAAATAGCATTAAAGGCAATCTCATGAAACCCTCGGTTGTGAATGTGGGGAGATTTAGAGTGGAGAACAGGATTACCAATCACTCCGAAAATACGAGTTGAATCATTGACCATATCGGCTCGATACAACTCTTTCATCGTTTGTGCGGGGATATGACCTGGTGCTACTTGCTCTTCGGAGCAGTAAGTAAGTAGAGAACCCATTTTTTTATATAAGATGCGAGTCGGGAGTCCATAATCTCCCATCCCTACAACAATTTTCTCTTTGATATGCTGTAACTCATCTTTCACTCGAAACAAGGTAATAAGATCACTTGTTGAATTCACCTGAACGGCAACTTTAGGAATAGCCCCACCTGAGGCCATCTTTGCAATTTTATGGTAGATGTCGGTGGGAATACTTTTAAAGTCGTGAAATGAGCGAATAATACGGGTCTTGGTTGAAAGAGCTTTCGCTTCTAATGAATTTTTACGTACATCCTCTTCAATATCGATATACGAAAAAGAGCTATCTAACAACTCTTCTAACAACGCTAATCGCTCTTTTTCACTCTTAGTAAACGAACCACCATCTATTTGTCGACGACATGTAAGGATAACGGGATGATCAATGATCAAAGGAAATTGTTTTGCTTTGGGGAGCTCTTGTTCATCGAGTGTGTCTATCCTCAGTTCTACAATCTCACAAAACGATTTGTTTCGCTCATATATAGATCTATTCTCTTCGATACTCCGAGCTGCTAACACCAAACAAATCATCAAAGAGCCTCCCAAATTCACATAAGAGCCCTAGTTGCTCACCTTTCGCCCTTATGGTAATTTCAACTATACCCACTAACGTGGTAAGGTTCAATAAGGAGATACCATGGCTTTACATGTACAGCACATCACTTTTTCATACGGTGATCGACGCCTTTTACATGATGTGAGTTTTACACTTCCAAAAGGGTCTCGCTGTGCTTTAGCAGGAGAGAATGGCTCTGGAAAAACGACTTTGTTACATATCATCCAGGGCTCTATCACCCCCGACAGTGGTGCAATAGTCTATCCACCATATTCACGTGTAGGATACCTTCCTCAATCGGGAATCTTTCATAGTGGAACAACACTTTTTGAAGAAGTAGAGAAGGCTTTTGACCGTTTTTTACCTCTTGTTGAGGAGCAGCGAACGTTAGAAGAACAATTAAGTAATCTCTCTAGTGGAGATAACTACTCTCATATGAGTGAACAACTTCATGGTATTCATGAGACACTATTAGAATCAAACTTTCACAACAAAGAGGCGATTATCTCCCCCATTCTTACTGGTTTAGGTTTTAAAGCTTCTGATTATACCCGCCAAACAGAGGAGTTTAGTGGTGGGTGGCACATGAGAATTGCTTTAGCAAAACTTCTTGTTGAAGATCCCGATATTCTATTGTTAGACGAACCGACAAACTACTTAGATGTTGATGCTCTGTATTGGTTAAAAGAGTATTTAGCCTTTTTCAAAGGGAGCGTGTTGATAGTATCTCACGATCAAGACTTCTTAGATGAGAGTGTCAATGAGGTGCTCGAACTCTTTAGAGGATCACTGAAACGGTATAAAGGAAATTACTCACTGTATGTCCAACAACGAGAAATGGAAATAGCACTTTTGGAGAAACAATACAAAGAGCAACAAAAAGAGATTGAAAAAACTGAAGCGTTTATTGAACGCTTTAGATACAAAGCAACTAAGGCTCGCCAAGTTCAAAGTAGAGAGAAACAACTCTCTAAAATTGAGCGTATTGAACTGCCCTCTTATATCCGACCACCCTCTTTTAGTTTCCCATCTGCCCCTTCCAGTGGACAAGATGTGCTCACCATTCGTAACCTTTCTAAATCATACGGAGACCTCCATCTCTTTAACAACTTCTCCTTTGATGTGAAAAAAGGAGATCGCCTTGCTGTTACTGGTCGTAATGGAGCAGGTAAATCGACGCTGCTAAGGATGCTCGCTCATACCGATACCGTATATGACGGCGAAATTATCTACGGATCACACCTTAAAGTTGGCTATTTTGACCAAGATACTGAACACACCCTTACACCTCAAAACACGTTGTTAGAAGAAGTAGAGAGTGTAGCAACAACAGCCGATATCCCCCGTCTAAGAAACTTGTTAGGCTCATTTTTATTTACCGGTGATGATATTGATAAAAAAGTGTCTGTATTAAGTGGTGGAGAGCGTAGTCGCTTAGCATTATTAAAGATCTTATTACATCCAGTGAACTTACTTATTTTAGATGAACCAACAAACCACTTAGATATTGGTTCTATTCATACCTTGTTAAACGCATTAGAACACTACAGTGGGTCTTTAGTATTTGTCAGTCACAACACTCACTTCATTAAACATGTAGCTAATAGAATTCTTTATCTCAGTGATCAAAGTCCTGAGTTTTTTGAGGGAGATTACACCTACTTCCAGTGGAAGTTAGATCAGAAATATCATCAAGGAACAGATATACAACAAGATCTTTCTACAATCAAAGAAGCTAGTAGTAACGAACGGTGGTGGAAAGAGTCTAACAGACTGAAAAATAGATTGAAACGAATTGAGAGTGAAAGTAGTACACTCACTACACAGATTAGTGAAGTAGAACATCAGCTTGATACAATGAACCATGTGATGGCGTTAGAAGAAAATTACAAAGATAGTGAGAAAATAAGATCACTTATCGATCAAAAAGAGGCTTTAGAGAAAAGTAAAGAGGAGCTTGAACACTCATGGTTTACTCTTATTGAAGAGAGTGAAGAACTTCAACAGCAACTAGATGAATATGAACAAATATAAACACTTATTTCAAACTTACCTTCCAACACTCATCCTTGCTTCACATTCACCTGCTCGTAAAGAGTTGTTAGAGCAACTTGGGTGTCATGTTAAAGTTGAACCAACAAATGTTGAAGAGTTGTATAACCACCAAGATGGTAAAGCTTTAGCACTCTCTTTAGCCCAACAAAAAAGAGATTTTTATTTAGAACACCATAAGAGACTCACCTACCCGCTCATTACTGCCGACACTATCATACAACATGGCTCTCGTATTATTGGTAAAGCTTCCACTATATACGAAGCATATGATCAACTTGCCTCTTTTTCAGGAACCGAACACTCAGTTATCTCAGCGTGTACCATCACCTTTTGTGATAAACGGATGTATCACACAGTCGATTCCACAACAGTGTATATGAAACATTTGGACAAGCAGACGATACTTGAGTACCTCAACACCGGTGAGTGGAAAGGTGCTGCTGGGTCGTATCGGATCCAACAAAAAGCTTCTTCCTTAATTGATCGAATTGAAGGAGATATAACGACAGTTGTGGGCTTGCCTATCGAGGCAATTTCTGCCATATTATCTTCACTGGGAAGTTTTTAAATTCTCAGAATATCCACCACATGGTGAGAAATAGCGAAGGGGGCGGTTTGGCGTAAAACCGTCGCAGGAGGAATTGTGTCCGTAGTAACTATGAAAAGCCTGCTCGAATCAGGCGTTCATTTTGGCCATCAAACTAAAAGATGGAATCCAAAAATGGCCCGTTTTATCTTCAGTGAAAGAAACGGGATTCACATCATCGATTTACAAAAAACGAGTGCTTGTATCGTTGAAGCATATGATGCTGTCAGAGCACAAGTGAAACAAGGTAAAACAATCTTATTCGTTGGGACTAAAAAACAGGCCCAACAAACCATCGAAGCTGAAGCTAAACGGTGTGGAATGCCCTATGTCAACAACCGTTGGCTAGGTGGAATGCTCACCAACTTCGCAACTATCAAAAAATCTGTAAGCCGTCTTAAGAAACTCGAAAAAGAGGAAGTAGATGGAACATTTGATAGCTATACCAAAAAAGAGGTTGCTCTCCACTTAAAAGAGAAAAACCGGTTAGAGAAAAACCTTGGTGGTGTCAAAGAGATGAAAGAGCTCCCAGGAGCTATTTTCGTCATCGATACCAAAAAGGAAGCTATCGCTGTTGCTGAGGCAAACCGTCTCGGTATCCCCGTCATTGCTGTTGTCGATACAAACTGTGATCCCACACACATCGACTACCCTATCCCAGGCAATGATGATGCCATTAGAGCTATCTCTCTCTTTGTAGAAATTATCTCTAATGCTGTCTTAGATGCCGATAAAGAAGTTGGTATTCAAATCATTGAAACTCTTCCTGAATTAGAAGAAGAGACAGTAGCCAAAGAAGAGGCTACCGATGAGCAAGAAGAAGATGTTGTATACGATGGTACATCTGATTTCTCCGAATTTGAAGGTGAAGAACCTAAAGAAGAGGTGAAAGAGGAAAAGCCAACCACCACAGCAGTGAAAGTTACTGATGGTGGAATTGAATTAGACGAAGAAGTCTTGTACGAAGACTAATGCCTAGAGTGAAGGAGAACAGTGTGGAAATTAGTGCTGCAATAGTAAAAAAACTTCGTGATGCTACTGGAGCTGGTATGATGGATTGTAAAAAAGCCCTCGTACAAGCCGAAGGTGATTTTGCGAAAGCTGAAAGAATATTAAAAGAGATGGGTCTTGCTGCTATGGCAAAAAGAGCCGACCGTGCAACTGAAAACGGCAGAGTCTTTACCCTTGTAAAAGATGACAAAGCTGTCATTTTAGAGATGTCAAGTGAAACCGACTTCGTAGCACGTAACCAAGACTTTATCAATTTAGGTAATGAGTTATGTGAAGATGTGATTGTAGGTAATCACACTGAAGTAACTGATGCTATGCAAGAGAAAGTGAATAACCTTATCTCTACTATTAAAGAGAATATGGCATTAAAACGATTTAAAGCATTAGACATCGGTGATAATGAGTACGTATCTCAGTACATTCACGGTGAAGGTACGTTAGGTGTTATCGTTAAAATTAAAGCCGATAACAAAGAGGTCTTAGCTTCTGAGAAAGTACAAGAGTTTGCTAACGATTGTGCATTACACGTCGCTGCCTTTAATCCTCAATACTTCTCAAAAGATAGTGTCGATCCTACCTATCTTAATGAACAAAAAGAGATCTTTACCACCCAAACACTTGCTTTAGACAAACCTGAGAAAGTTGTTGCTGGTATTGTTCAAGGTAAATTAAACAAACATCTCAGTGAGATTTGTTTCTTACAACAACCTTTTGTCAAAGATGATAGTAAAAGTGTTGAACAAACACTTGCTGCTTTAGCAAAAGAGGTAGACTCTCCCCTTTCCATTGAGACATACGTTTTATATCGTGTGGGTGTAGAGCAATAATTAAGCTCATGAAGGCCGCTTACACAAAACGCTAAGCGGCCTCTTTTATTGGAGGTAAAGTATGCATACAATCTTAGAGACATGCGAATCCAAAATGAAAAAGAGTGTTGCAGCATTAGAGTCGGAATACAGTGCTTTAAGAACTGGAAGAGCTACTGCTGCACTATTTGACAAAATTTTAGTCGATTATTATGGACAAGAGACACCGTTGAACCAAGTTGCTAGTATCAGCATTCCTGAAGCTCGCTTAGTGGTGATTCAACCTTGGGATAAAGCTCTCCTTGCTCCCATTGAAAAAGCGATTCTAAAAAGTGAATTGTCCTTAAATCCAAATAATGATGGAAAATTACTGAGAATAAACTTTCCACCATTAACTGAAGATCGAAGAAAAGAGTTAGCTCGAAATGCTAAGGCAACTGCCGAAAACAGTCGTGTTGCTATTCGTAATATTAGAAGAGAAGCTATTGATGAATCTAAAAAGCTTCAAAAAGCAAGCGACATCTCAGAAGACGAACAAAAAGATCTCGAAACAAAGATTCAAAAACTTACCGATACCTATGTCGCTGAGATTAATGAGATCGCAACCGAAAAAGAGAAAGAAATATTGGAAATTTAAGAGTATGGATCAGTTAGGAGAGACGAAGATTCAGCATATTGGAATCATTATGGACGGAAATGGGAGGTGGGCGAAAGAGCGCTCTCTACCACGTAGTGCTGGCCATTATGAGGGATTAAAAGCTGCAAAGCGTGTAACGACTGAAGCTTCCCGTTTAGGGATTCCCTTTCTTACCTATTACGTCTTTTCTACAGAGAATTGGAAACGCCCTCCAAAAGAAGTTGGCTATTTAATGAATCTGTTGTCGACTCGTCTCTACAGTGAGCTCGATTTCTATACACGTATTGGTGCTAAAGTCCTCTTTAGAGGAGATGTTGATCATCTCAGTAGTGAAGCTATTGATGCTATTGAAGCAACGAAAGATGCGACTAAAGATCACTCTCGAATCACCGTTATTTTAGCGATAAACTACGGTGGTCAAGATGAGATCATTCGAGCAATTCAACGCTACAACAGTTCACCAAAGACTGAAGAGTTAACAACTTCCTCTTTCTCTAACTATCTTGATCTTCCTGGAATTCCACCTGTCGATATTATTGTCCGCTCTGGTGGGGAACAAAGGCTAAGTAACTTTTTGTTATGGGATGCTGCGTATGCTGAATTTGCTTTTTACGATACATTATGGCCCGAGTGGGGTGCATCACAACTGCAACAGGTGTGTAAACTTTTTCAAAAGCGGAATCGCCGCTTTGGAGGCCTAGATCATGAGTAGTCTACTAAAACGTCTTATCTTAACCTTTACAGCGGTGCCAGCCCTATTTTCTCTCATTTATTTTCTCCCATATTATACCCATGTCGCATTTGCCATATTAGTTGTTATCGCTGTTATGATTGGGGGATATGAGATGACTCATATGCTCAGCGAACAAGGGCAACGTCCTTTACTCCCTTTTTGGGTAGGGGGACTACTACCCATAGCTCAGTATGTACAATCTGTTTTTTTCCCTACCTACCCTGTTGTCTCAACAACACTAGTAACCTTACTTACTATCGCTTTTGCCATTGAGATTATAACAGGGGCTAAAGATGAGTTTTCATTCACTATTGAGCGGTATGGTAAAACAACACTTGTGTTATTTTACCCCTCTTATGTCTCAATCTTTTTAATAAAGGTATTACTGTTAGAACACCCAAGTTTAATGCTTCTTTTGCTTTTTTTATGTGTGTTTGGAAATGATACCTTTGCCTACGTCTTTGGAATGTGGCTTGGAAGAAATAATTGTAATGTTGTGGCAGTGAGCCCAAATAAAAGTATTGCCGGTTTTATCGGTGGGAGTGTGATGTCGATGGTGATTGCTTATCTATTTATCACCTTCATCCCTACCATGGCACACACCTTTAATTGGTGGCAAGCTCTGAGTATTGGCTTAGTCACTTCCATCGCTGGTAATATAGGAGATTTGATAGAGTCGACAATAAAACGTGGGGTGAATGTGAAAGACTCTGGGACTATCATTTTAGGACGTGGAGGTATTTTGGACTCAATTGATTCATTGTTATTAATTGCCCCTATATTCTATGTAATGATTATCCTATTCTCCTAGAGGTCTTTTTCCATGAAAAGAAAAAAACGAGTCATTATCTTAGGCGCTACAGGGAGTATAGGAACCACTGCGTTAAAGGCTCTACGTCCGTACAAAGATCAGTTTGAGATTGTTGCTCTTAGTGCCCATAGCCAAATAACACCTCTTATTAAAGAAGCTACCTATTACCAATGCACTACCGTAGCAGTTACTTCTCAATCATTAGAAATGGAGCAAGAGTCTCAATTTTTACCATCAACTCAATTTTACTACCATAAAAGTGGATTATTAGAGATGATTCGCTCAATTGATGCTGATATTGTATTAAATGCTATTAGTGGAGCAGAGGGCTTAGAACCTACTATTGTGGCTATTGAAAGTGGGAAAGATATTGCTCTTTCTAACAAAGAAAGCGTTGTTATGGGGGGAGACTTCCTTTTTGAGATGGCTCGCAAGCACAACGTCTCCCTTATTCCTGTAGATAGTGAACACTCTACGTTGTATGCCTTAATCAATGGCTTTGGTAAAGAACAAGTCCACTCCCTTGTTCTTACTGCAAGTGGTGGACCATTTCGAGATGCCTCTATAGAAGAGATGGAGCAAGTCACAGTGGAAATGGCTCTCAATCATCCAACGTGGAGTATGGGTCCTAAGATTACAGTCGACTCTTCCACTTTAGCAAACAAAGGCTTAGAAGTTATTGAAGCTTCATTTTTGTTTGGCTTTGATGCCGATGATATTGAAGTAGTAATTCACCCTCAAAGTGTTGTCCACTCGTTGATTCGCCTTCATAACGGTGCTTTATATGCACAACTCTCCCCACCAGATATGGCATTACCTATTGTATCTGCTTTAGCACAACAAGAGATCTCTATTCGTGATGTGGTTCGTCCTCTCGATTTTTCTGATTTAAATTTATCATTCTCTTTACCAGATACGTATCGTTTTCCACTATTAGCACTAGCGTATGAGTGTGTTCGTAAAAAGGGTGGCTACCCTATTGTCTATAATGCTGCAAATGAAGTCGCTGTCGAAGCATTTTTTCAAAAGCGCATCTCTTTTTTATCGATAAGTGATATTGTAAAGCACACCTTAGAGCATGGATGGAGTCAAAAGGCCTCTTCGTTAGAGGAGATTTTAGCTATTGATCAAAGATCAAGAGAAGTTGCATCCACGTGCATCCAAAAAAGAGGAAAGTCATAGTGGAACTTATTTTCTCACTAGGTATAGGTCTTTTAGTGATAAGTGCCATGATTACTGTTCATGAGAGTGGTCACTTTCTTGGAGCTCGTTTATTTGGTGTGAGAGTCGACACATTTGCTATTGGTTGGGGAAAAGCTCTCGTTACATGGAGAAAGAAGGAGACAACGTATCGTATTAATCTATTTCCTTTAGGCGGATATTGTTTGATGGGTGGAGAAGGTGAATCCTCTGAAGACTCATTATTTGTACAAAGTCCTCTTAAGAAAATAGGTGTATTTCTTTTAGGTCCGCTGTTTAATCTTCTATTAGCTTTACTTATCTTTGTCCCTTACTTCTTACTTGATTACCAAGAGCCTCACTTCCCCTCTACAATTGTTATTACTGCCGACTACCCCGAAGTGTTTGGCCCTACCACCCACTCCCCCTCACGTAGTGGCGGTCTTCTCAGTGGTGATACGATTCTCCTCATCGATGATAACAAAGTTGAATACTTTGATGATATTCAATCTATTCTTGCTACCTATGAAAAAGAACAACCAATGAGATTCATCATTAAACGAGATGGCAAAGAGCTTGAAAAAACTATTATTCCATCTTTTGAAGATGGAAAAGCTCGTGTGGGCTTAAGTTATTTTATCAAACCTGTGATTGGAGAAGTAAGTAAAGACAATCCAATGAACCTAGAAAAGGGAGATACCATAGTACGATTACAACATCACAATGTGTACAACACTTTCGATGTAGCATCCTTACTTATCTCCCAAAATCCCCTTATTGAGATGGTCGTCCTTCGAGATGGTAAGGAGATTGATATAACCTATCTTGCCACAATAGATGAGGCGGGAAATATTGTAATTCCTTTCTCATTTCAAACTGAAGTTGCTCACATCCCAGGTCTCTCTTTGGATCAAAGTATCGTATCTGCTTTTAACGAGACATTTGTTGTGATTGTAGAGACGTATAAAGCTATTTCACATATGATAAGTGGGAAACAAAGTGTCAGTGACTCTTTAGCAGGCCCTTTAACAATAAGTTATGTCGTTGGCTCAATGCGTCACAGTTCGTTACGTCAAGTACTCCAAATCATTGCCTACATTAGCATCTCATTAGCCATTGCAAATTTACTCCCATTTCCTGGTCTCGATGGAGGAGCTATTCTTTTGGGGGTGTTTGAGGCACTCAGTGGAAAAAAGGTCCCCCAAAAGTGGTATATGCGTTATCAAGCAGTGGGACTCTCTTTATTATTTATCCTTATGATGGTGGTGTTATTTCAGGATATCCAATTTCTATTCTTACAAAAATGAGTGTTTTTCTAATTCAACAAATCTCACTAATTGATGTTGAAAGCCCATTGTTATAATACCTGTTTCACCATTACGTTGTTTTGCAACAATCACTTTGGTCTCTTGGACAGGAAACCCATCGATAATTTCAACATGCTCCTCTTCGGATCCGTACTCTTTATTCATATCGGTAAGCCGCTCTCGATGTAGCAGGATCACCACATCAGCGTCTTGTTCAACCGATCCACTATCTCTGAGGTTTGCCAAATTCGGCTCTTTCCCTTCAGCATCACGACTTACTTGTGATAAAGCTACAATAGGAATTTGTAATTCACGACTCAGAGCTTTAAGCGATCGTGAGATTTCTGCAACTTGTTCATGGCGTGGAACATTAGGAAACGATTCGGGGTTAATAAGGCCAATGTAATCGACAAACATGATTTTAATATCTCTTTCTCGTTTCATTCTCCGAGCTTGGCTTCTGAGATCGAGTAGTTTAATATTGGGGGTATCTTGAATAAAGAGATTCCCTTCATAAATACGACCAGCAGCATCGACAATCTGGACCATATCCTGGGAGCGTAATACTGCTGTACGTATCCTTTTAGAGTCGACACGGGCCTCTGCAGAAATGATTCGCTCCATAATAGCCATACTTGTCATCTCTGCTGAGAAAAACCCTACTGGCACCTTTCTTTTGTATGCCATGTCCATAGCCATGGTAATAGCAAAGGCCGTTTTTCCAACTGAGGGACGAGCTCCAATGACGATAAACTCCGATGGTTGAAATCCACCGGTCATCTCATCAAGTTGAGTAAAGCCTGTTTTAACACCGTCTGTGTTTCCGTGCTTCGCTCGGAGCATTAATCGATCTACCGTTTCGTTCACAAGTGTTGAAGACTCTTGATATCGATCGCTGAGTGGAGAAGATGAGTATTGCAGCTCACTGAGTTTTTGTTCGTTACTATCTAAGAGCTTACTCACATCTAAAGAGAGATCAAAAGCCTCTTGTTGAATAGATCCACCGAGGCTTAATAAAGAGCGTCTAATGGAGTTCTCATGGACAATCTTTGCATAGTAAGAGGCATTACTTGTGGTAGGGACATCACTGGTGAGGGAGGCAACATAAGCCATTCCCCCACACAGTTCTAAGATTTTTTTTGACTTCAGATATTCACTGATAGTAATCAGATCAATCGTCTGAGAGGCATGTTCTTGGTTAAACTGAAGTATAGCGTCATACAAATTCTGGTGAGATGGGGTGTAAAAATCATCTTTACGTAAAATCTCTGTCACCTCACTAAAGGCATCAAAAGAGAGCATCATTGCCCCTAAGACAGCTTTTTCAGCATCGTCATTGTGAGGAGGTACTCTTCCGCCATAGTGTTGTGACGCCATAATTGTTATTCCTTGTTCTCTTCGGACTCTTCTGTCTCTTCGGCAGCTTCTTCAACGACTTCAGAAGACTCTTCTTGTTCGTCTTCTTCATCTTCATCTTCATCATCTTCAGCCCCTTCAGCACCAAATTCAGGCTCTTGTGGCTCTTCGACGACGGCAACCTTCTCTTCTTTAGAT
>JBBAFS010000031.1:0-18512 GCA_041655255.1 Sphaerochaetaceae bacterium | reverse complement strand
AACAGAAGGTAAATTAATGCTCAATCCTTTGTATGCTAAATTTGCTGGGTTATAAAACAGGGTATCATTCCCTTTCACGATAGCTAAACCTGCTCCCCCCATACCTTCAATTCGAGCACTAGTAGGTCTGAAAGAGACTCGATCATCAAATGGCTTAAACCCATCAACTGCCATAAGAGGAGAAACTACTAAGACAACCAACATGATAAGTAATACTATTTTCTTTTTCATTTCTCACCTCCTAACTAAAAAGATTCGGGAAAATCTTTTTGAGCATATCCATGGCTTCATCATCTATATCATCCATGTCTTCAATTTGATCTTTAATGAAGTTGCCCAAACCTTCCGAAACTTCAGCTGCAACACCTAACGATGAACTAAGAGAATCAATCAAATCAGAAACTTCTACATCATCCCAATTATCTATAGGTTCACCTTCCTCATCAATAAGGCTATCAAGTGCATCAGCTAAGATAATCAGAGCAACAAGATCTCCTTCTGTTGTAATAAATTCACCAAGAACGTCCTCTATGTCGCCATCGTTGACGTCATCAATGAAATCTTTAAGATTGTCAGGAAGGAAGCTTGCAATATCAGTGTCTTCATCTAATGGAGTTTTCATCTTCTCTTTAATCTCAGCTGCTTTTGCAGGAGAGGCGAGATCTTCCATGAGAGAGTTTTTAAGGCCCTCTACGTCGAAATCTTCAAATCCACCAGGTTTGAAGAGATTTTCAATTTTAGCTCCACTTGTTGCTGTTGGCTTAATTGCTCCTGTTGTAACATAGACGTTTGATCCTAAGCCTTCTAACAGATCGGCAATTTCACAAGATGTTATCGCAATGACAAGCAGTACGATAACTGCAAGAAATATATACTTTCTTTTCATATCACCCTCCTTTTAAGGGTCTTTATATCGTAAATCCCCAAACTAAGAATACCACTTATTGTGGCCTTCACCACTCTTATTTCGTCCAATTGTATTGTAGTAAACCAATCTGTGTTGCAAATGTAACAAAAATGTATTGACTAGACAAATAAATTAATTATACTCTTTTATGATAACGATTCCTATTATTGGAATATTCTGTTATAATATGAATGGAGGTTCATATTTTGAAGTATTCACGACAACGAGAATTAATTCTCGAAACTCTTAAACAGATGACAACTCACCCCACTGCTGAAGAACTCTATGAAGAAGTTAAAAAACAGATGAGCTCTGTTAGTTTAGGAACTGTCTATCGAAACTTAGCCCTCCTTGTAGAACGTGACATCGTTAAGAAACTTGAAGCTGCAGGTTCTTCCTCAGTTCGATATGAAGTGAATCACCATGATCACTCCCATTTCATTTGTACAAAGTGTGGCAAAGTCATCGACGCAACAGATGATATGTTCGAACGCCACGATATTAAAATAAAAGAGGATGTTGGATTCACCCTCTTTAAATCAGGCACTGTGTATAAAGGAATATGTAAAGAGTGTTCCTCTAAGTAAAGAATAACTTTTGAATCACCTCTTTATTAAGTTCTTCATTAGCTTTCTCACTTTCATACATCTGCTCAATTCGATCCCCGTAAGCTTCAATGATTTTATAACGAACCAATTTCATCGTTGAGTTCACTAACCCATCATCTTCACTAAATGGCTTTTCAATAAGGGCAAATCGGGAAGGAATCCATTGAGATGGGATAAGCTGTTCAGCTATCTTCTCATACTCTCTTAATTTCTCAATGACTCTTTGTAATACAGCTTCAGGAGTTTTTAGCTGCTCTTCTTCTATCATATGTCTAATAAGATCTTCCTGAAGCGTAATGACTGCACTTGTTACAGCTTTATGATCGTTATACACCACTAGTTGGTTGATAATGTCTGTGTGGTTGATCATCACTTCTTCGACTTCTTCAGGAGAATACTTTTCTCCATCTTTTGCAATGAGAAGTGCTTTTGCTCGACCGGTAACTACTAAAAAGCCATCTTCATCGTAATACCCTAAATCTCCAGTCCACAACCACGTCACTCCATCTTCAACTCGCAAAGCCTCTTTTGTGGCTTCAGGGTTTTTAAAATATCCTTTCATGACGTTGTCACCAGAAATTACAATCTCTCCACGCTCAAGGACTTTAGCTTCTTGGGTATCACTGACCATGATTTTACACGTAACCGTTGGTAATACCACACCCGAAGTACCAAATTTATACCGTTCAGGAGAGTTTGAACTAATAATGGGAGTTGCTTCAGTTAAACCATAGCCTTGGTAGACCGGTACTCCAATAGCTGCAAAGAAGTGTTGCTGTTTCGCTTCTAAAAGAGCTCCACCACCAACACAGTATTGAATTCTATTTCCAAATACCTCTCGTAGTTTTGGAAAGACCAATAATGAAGCTAGTGTATAGGGGAAAAAGGTTGTGAGTTGAGTTACCCAAGAAGGGCGATTAAACCCATCTCCATTTCGTTTAATACCTGCTTCTAGTCCTTTTTGGAATATTTTTTCAATAAATGGACCTTTCTCTTTTATACCCTGAGTCATTTTTTTCATGAAGTTTCCACTAATGGAGGGAACTGTGAGTAAGAAATAGGGATTCACCTCTTTGAGGTTTTTAGGGAAGTTACGAATAATAGCAGCATTTGAACCACGAGCATCAACAAAGTGGAGTGTAATACCCCGTAACAAAGAGGTGTAAATTGCTACGGTGTGGGCAAATGAGTGGTCAACTGGAAGCACTACAAGTGTTTCAAATGTCTCATCAGGTAGTTTAAACAGTGTCACTGCATCGTGTGAGTTCGCCCAATAGTTGAGATGGGTCAACATAATCCCTTTGGGATTGCCTGTTGTCCCTGATGTGTAACAAATATTGACTGTATCGTGTTCATCAATTTTTTCAATCGACTGTGTTACAAGATCCGAGGCCTTTTGTAATGCCTTAGCCCCTTCGCTAAGCACTGTCTCCCACAACACATAATCAACATTCTTTTTCCACTTATGCTCTTTGATGTGCTTTTTAAGACGCTCATCTTCTTTATCTAAGTAATAGAGGATTGGTTTATGCTCCATAACCGAAAGAGCTTTTACCACATTATCGACTGTATTGGAACTAGCAACAATTCCTACTGCCTCACTGTGGCTCAATCTAAAAGCGATCTCTTCACTGGTGAGTTTAATGGAAAGAGGAACAGAGACACATCGTGCTTTAAGCATCCCCATCTCACTGATAACCCACTCAGGTCTCCCCTCAGCCAATAGCCCAAATGTCGATTCAGCAGGAATCTTTTGAGTTAACATATAAGAAGCGACACTATCTGAGAGTGTATCAACATCTGAAAAGGAGTATGACTTCCATCCGGTACTCTCTTTTGTTGTAGTATAGCCTCTCGTAGGATATGTAACGGCGGCATCTCGAAGCATCTGAACGATTGTTCTCATTGGAATACCCCTCTGGTATATTTTAATTATATAAGCCATCTTATATTAACATGTAATTAGTTTTTGTCAAAATTAAAAGATCGTGAGCCGAGTCTCTTTTTCTTGCGTTTATCTCGGATAATCACATCCCTAGTTTGGGAGTATCAACTAAATCAAAAGTGAGATCAAAGTCGAATATATTTCCGTTGTACAAACCGTAACTTATCGCTACGGGGAATTCTCCTTGTGCAAAAGCTCTATTTTTCATCCACAGGTGGGCAGTTCCTTTACGGGCCCCAAGAAGTTCACATTGAGCTTCATCTGGTATAATGGCACTCACTGATCGTTTAAGAGTCACAATCTTCTCTCCAAAGACCTTCTGATATGCTTCAATAAAACTATTCTCTTTTAATAAAGATCGGTCAAACTTTTCGCTCACACTTTTAGGAATAAAAATTGATATAAGGGCAAATGGGGTCTCTTCCACCAATCGGATTAGACGGATTTTACATATCCCTTCACTTCCATCCAAAGGTCGTCCAAATATGGGGAGCATATTTTTAGCTAATTCACTGCCAGGAGGATACAGTACATCTTCTAAAATAGTACTTGTTACCGACTCAGCAATCTTTACTCCTTGGTGATCTACTAAGCCGTGTCTAAATTCAGATATCTGTTTCCCTTTAGTAACAAATGTCCCTTTTCCACGAACTCTACGAACCAATCCTAGTTGTTCTAAATCTTCAAATGCTCGTCGTACTGTGATACGACTGACATTATACATCTCACATAGTTCCAACTCAGTTGGGATCATAGTGTTTTCGGGCCATATCCCAGATAAGATGTTTGTTTGAATATCAATGAAGACTTTCCTATGTTTCAATGCCATACACGTACCCTAAGTAATAAAACATATCTCTTTTTATGTCAGATGTAACCATGACATCTATGTTACACAGCTTCTTAGCTGAGGTACAGTCCTAAAACGCAAACTTCTTCACTTAACATATGGAGCAAATCTAAAGAGAGTATTATACTCGGACAATGACATTAGAACAGTTTAACCGAATTGTTGAAATACGGACAAAAATAATTAGCATGGGGACCTTTCTATCGGCCTCAATGTATGCAGCTTTACACACATCTCAGTGGTCGTGGAAACATTGTATTGTGATGCTTATTGCAGTACTTTGTGTCGATATGGGGACAACTGGGTTTAACAGTTATTTTGACTACACCAGTGGTACAGATACTAAAGAGTACAACCTTGAAAAAGATAAAGTGTTAGTGCACCAGGGAGTCTCTCCCTTGCTAGCTTTAGGTATTTCACTCACCTTGTTTGGTATTGCAGGAATGTTGGGCCTATTACTTGCATGGTGGACTAGTTGGAAGTTATTACTCATTGGGGCGGTGAGTATGTCGATTGGCTTTATTTACACCGGAGGCCCTTTCCCCATCTCTCGTACTCCTGTGGGAGAGTTATTTGCTGGTGGATTTTTAGGAACAATCCTCTTTTTGATTACCACTTTTGTCCTCACACTCTCAGTAACTGTTCAATCTTTCATCGTCTCAATTCCTCATATGCTTCTTATTGGCCTTATTCTCACAGTAAATAACACATGTGATAAAGTTGCTGATATTGTTGCAGGACGAAAAACTCTCACCATTTTACTTCCTGAGAAGATAAATCTTTTGATGATGAAAGGGGTGTTAGTCATCTCTTATCTTCTACCTGTGTTATATGCAGTATTACACCTTGTTCCACTGTATATCATCCCGTTGACCCTTATTGCCCTGGTTTTATCACTGAGGATTTTCTCATCCATGGAAAAAAGAGGGTTCTCTTTAGCAACCAAAGGATTATCGATGGGATCAATCTCCCAGATATTTTTACTCTACTGTACCTCTTTCATCCTCTCACATTTCATACAACTTATTACATAGACATCTGACAAAAATCCAAAATAAGACAACACTTTGTATTGTAATGAATTAAAACGGACTATTGACAACTCACGGTTTCCTCAATACCTTTAAGTTATGAGAAGAATAAAGATTATCTTTATCATATTGATACTCTCTTTATGTAGTCAGCTTTGGGCTATAAATCCTTTGGTTCCTAGTGATTTTACTTTCACTCCTGGTATATGGGGATATAGTGATGCTAGCCAAGATATACGATGGACAAGTTATCAATCCATTGGTCATTTACAGATTCTACCTACCCAATGGAGTTCTACCTATCCTAAGATATACGTAAATGTCACGGTCCCTACATATAACTATGAAAATGAAACTTTGCGTCTTATTAATGTAAATAAACCAAGTAAGTACTTTGAGTATACCCTTCGCTTCGTTGTAAATAACCCGAAAGGTACTTATCGCAATGAAGATATTACGAATATCAACACAATGTTTACTACAGGTGGAGGAGTTGGACAACAAACTCAATCTACCCTTGATATCATGCTTCTTAATATTACAATCCCCCCAGGGGTGGATGGCAGCAATCAAGATTGGTATGGGACTTATGCCGGTCCAATTATTATTGAAGTTAAAGAGACTCCAGAATCAGATCCATTGTATACAATGAACTTTGTGTTATTGCTAAAATTTGTCCAAACATCATCAATTGGGGATGATCAAGGCGGACAAGGAACAATTCCAAGTGCATTTTTCTTCTTTGTGGAAGATCGACCAGGGGCAGATATTCAAAATCTAGATTATTACATTAATAACCAATTTAGCCCAATACATGTTGGAAGAGTCGACTTTGGAACCATAGGGACCTATGGTTCTAATAATTATGAGATCAAACTCAAACCTAGTAATAACCAAGGAACTAATTTTAACTTTGTAAAAACAGGAAATACAAATGATAAATTCCCCTACAAGGTCTATACCTCCAAATCTCCTTCATCAATAAAAACAGATGCGTTTATTGTTCCTGTTACCAATAAAGGTGGAGATAGCCAGTGGCAAGAATCCTTTGATGTCTATATCAGAGAGATTAATTATAACAATACAAATATTAAAGCTGGGGATTATACATCAACGATTGAGGTTGAGTTGATTCAGAAATAGGTCTATAAGCGACTGAAGGGAATCGAACCCTCGTCACGAGCTTGGGAAGCTCGGGTAATAACCATTATACGACAGTCGCACGTTTTTCAAAATAATACCTACTTCCTCTCCGATTTTCAAGGTACTTACTCTCATTTTATTGACTTTGGGTACAGTGGCTTATAGAATAGTCTTTATAAGATAAATAGGGGGTTCGTAATGGCCACTGTACAATTAAAAAACATTACCAAGGTATACGACGGTAATGTAAAAGCTGTTGACAGCGTCAACATTGACATCCAAGACAGAGAATTTGTTGTCCTCGTAGGTCCTTCGGGATGTGGTAAATCTACAACCTTGCGCATGGTCGCAGGTCTGGAAGATATTACTGAAGGGGAACTCTACATCGATGGGAAGATGGTAAATGATGTTCCACCAAAAGATCGGGATATCGCCATGGTCTTCCAAAACTATGCGTTATATCCACATATGAGTGTCTATGACAACATGGCTTTTGGATTGAAGATTCGTAAATTCCCAAAAGAAGAAATCGATCAACGTGTTCGAGAAGCAGCTAAGATTTTAGATATCGAACAACTACTCGATCGAAAACCTAAAGCTCTCTCTGGAGGGCAACGTCAGCGTGTTGCTGTTGGTAGAGCCATTGTGCGTAAACCAAAAGTATTCTTGTTTGATGAACCGCTTTCTAACCTCGATGCTAAACTTCGAGTTCAAATGAGAGCAGAAATCTCCTCACTGCACAACCGATTAAAAGCGACCATGATTTATGTCACACACGACCAAGTTGAAGCTCTCACCATGGCTGATAAAATCGTTGTGTTGAAAGATGGAGTGATTCACCAAATTGGTGGTCCTTTAGAGTTATATAACGAGCCAAACAATAAGTTTGTTGCAGGCTTTATTGGCTCTCCTCCCATGAACTTCTTGCAAGTTGATGTGATTCAAGAGGGAGATGATCTTATTGCTGATGAAGGCTCATTTAAGATTAAACTCAATGAAAAACAAAAGAAGTTACTTCACGCATACGTAGGTAAGCAAGTAACGTTTGGAATTCGTCCTGAAGATGTGAAGTTCTCTTCAA
Organism: Sphaerochaetaceae bacterium; assembly: GCA_041655255.1. GTDB lineage: Bacteria > Spirochaetota > Spirochaetia > Sphaerochaetales > Sphaerochaetaceae > JBBAFS01. The sequence continues at coordinate 10,947 of JBBAFS010000031.1, read as the reverse complement.
AAGCAGTTGATGGAGTTACTATTAACGGACACATCAGTGTTATAGAACCACTGGGAAGTGAAACTCACCTCTATATCACCAGTGGACGTCACCAATTTGTTGGTAAAGTAGAACCACATATTAAACTTGCTGTTGAACAAAAGATTAGCTTAGTTCCTGATATGGAGAAAGTTATTTTCTTTGATGGAGAAACTGAAGAAGCTATTCGCTAATGAGTATTGAGAGAGAAAAGATTGAGGGCTGTCGAATGACAGCCCTCTTTGTTTGTCTTATAAGGTTTCTTACTACTTCTTGTAGACCTTTCTTTCGGTGTAGGTTGTGTGTAGTAAGTGGTGAGCTTTTTCACTTAAAGGCTCTCCAAGGTAATCGGTATAGATTTGTTGGATCTCTGGGTTTTGGTGTGAACAACGGACAGTACTTCTCTCATCATCGGTATAAAGACCGGCGATTCGTTGAGCACGCACTTCGTCTGTACTTGCGTATGGTTGACCACCACCACTAATACATCCACCTCGACATGCCATAACTTCGATAAAGTGGTAAGGAGGTTCTTTCCCGTTATCTCGTGCTTCTCGAATTTCATCAAGAAGGTCACTGACATTTGCCATACCATGAGCAACAGCTACTTTGAGGTCCATTCCATCAACATGGACAACCCCTGTTCGAACTCCTTCCATACCACGAACAGCTTCAATATTCACATCTTTAAGATCTTCACCTGTGATAAGGTTGTACGCTGTTCTGATAGCTGCTTCCATAACTCCACCGGTATTACCAAAGATAGTACCAGCACCAGCATAAGCTCCAATTGGGCTATCTGCTAGTTCATCTTCGAGCTTGAGAAAATCAATTCCACTTGCTTTAATCAATCGAGCAAATTCCCTTGTAGTAAGAACTAAATCTACATCAGCGTGGCCAGAGGCATACATGTTCTCATCACGACTAATTTCAAACTTCTTAGCGGTACAGGGCATAATTGCTACTGAGTAAATTGTGGCAGGATCGATTCCCTCTTTCTCAGCATAGTAGGTTTTTGTAATAGCACCTTGCATCATCATGGGGCTTTTTGCACTGGAGAAGTTAGGAATCATATCTGGATAATATTTCTCCATGTAGTCGGTCCACGCTGGACAACAGCTGGTAATTTGAGGTAGGGCACCTTCTCCAGTTGTTAAGCGTCTTACCAACTCACTTCCCTCTTCCATGATCGTTAGGTCGGCACTAAAGTTTGTGTCAAAGACTCGATCGGCACCAAGGCGTCTTAAAGCAGAGTAAATCTTACCGGTGGTAATTGTTCCTGCAGGAAGGTTAAATGCCTCTCCAACGGCAACTCGAACTGCTGGTGCAATTTGAACCACAACGTGTTTTTCAGGATCACTAATCGCTTTAACAAGCTCTTGAGTCTCATCTTTCTCGTAGATAGCTCCAACAGGACAGTGTGCAGAACACTGACCACATTTGATACATGGGCTATCATTTAAAGGGAGACCAGCTGCTGGAGACATCACAGTGTTATCTCCACGACCGATGAACTCAAGGGCGTATACACCTTGCACTTCTTGACAGACTTGGACACAGCGACCACATTTGATACATTTTGATGGCTCGAGAACTAAAGACGTTGTCGATACATCAAGTGGAAGATCGGCAATGCGAACTTCATATGGTTGCTCTCGCACTCCAAACTCGGCTGCAAATCGTTGCAACTCACATGTCCCATTACGGGCACAAGTGAGACACTCGTTTGGGTGGTTAGACATAATCATCTCAATGACTGTCTTTCTAATTTGATACAACTCTGCATCATGGGTAATGATGCTGAGGTTCTCCTGAACTGGAGCTGCACAAGCTCGTAACAGTTTAGGTGAATTTTCTTGTTTAACTACACAAAGACCACATGCAGCCCACGCCGGAAGATCGGGGTGGTAACATAATGTGGGGATATTTACATGGACTTTTTTGGCAGCGGCAAGAAGGTTCTGTCCCGCTTCAATCTCAACCGGCATGCCATTTACTTTCATATGAACAGTACTCACTGAATTCCTCCTCAACTCTCGAAACCCTAGCGGATTTCGATTGCTCCAAATTTACACGTTTCATAACAGATTCCACACTTAATACAGGCTTCCTGATCAATAAGGTGGACTTCACGTCTCTCACCAGAAATAGCACTGGTGGGACACTTACGGGCACAAGCAGTACATCCGATACATTTATCGGGGATGATGAAATAACTAATTAAGTTCTTACAACTGCCAGCCGGACATGTATGATCAACAACGTGTGCTAAATATTCATCTCTAAAGAAGTGTAAAGATGAGAGAATGGGGTTCGGTGCAGTTTGCCCTAAGGCACACAACGAAGCCTTCTTCATTGCCTCACCAATTTCAACCATTTGGTCTAAGTCGGCGAGTTCTCCTTTACCACTTGTAATTTTCTCTAAGAGGTTTGCCAGTGATCGTCCACCAATTCGACAAGGTGCACACTTACCACAAGACTCATCAACGGTAAAGTTGAGGTAGAACTTTGCAACGTCGACGATACAATCGTCTTCGTCCATAACAATCATTCCACCAGAACCCATCATTGAGCCTAACTTGGTAAGAGAACCAAAGTCGATTGGAGTATCGAGGTGCTCTTCGGTAATAACTCCACCAGAAGGACCTCCAGTTTGAACTGCTTTAAACTTTTTACCGTTTGCAATTCCACCACCAATATCATAGATAATCTCTCGTAGAGTTGTTCCCATGGGGACTTCAACAAGACCAGAGTTTCTAATTTTTCCAGTTAAGGCAAATACTTTTGTTCCTCGGCTATCGGCTGTACCGATTTGATCAAACCATGCTCCACCTTTAAGGAGGATAACAGGGATGTTTGCCCAGGTTTCAACGTTATTAATAACGGTAGGTTTGCCCCAAAGACCTTTTACTGCAGGGAATGGAGGACGTGGGATAGGCATTCCACGGTGTCCTGCAATTGACTCTAGTAAGGCAGTCTCTTCTCCACAGACAAAAGCTCCAGCTCCTAATCTGATTTCGATATCGAAATCAAATCCGCTATCAAGAATATTCTTTCCAAGTAAGCCATATTCACGAGCTTGCTTCATCGCAACTTCAAGGCGATGAATTGCAAGTGGATATTCGGCTCTGATATAAATATAACCTTGGTCAGCACCAACAGTTTTACCAGCAATGGTCATTGCTTCTAATACTGAGTGGGGATCTCCCTCTAAGGTCGATCGGTCCATATAGGCACCGGGGTCACCTTCATCTGCGTTTACAACGATATATTTTTGGTCAGCTACTGCATTACGAGTAAAATTCCACTTCATCCATGTGGGGAATCCTGCACCACCACGACCACGGAGATTAGAAACTTTCAATTCGTTGATGACATCTTCATCACTCATCTCAAAAAGAACTTTCTCTAATGCACCATATCCATCTCGGGCAATGTATTCATCGATGTTTTCTGGATCGATAAATCCACAGTTACGCAGCACAATTCTGAACTGCTTTTGGTAGAATTCAATATCTTCAACTTTAGCGTGCTTTCTACTTCCCTCTTTGTTATATAAAAGACGTTTAACTTCACGTCCTTTAATTACGTGTTCAGCAATAAGCTCTTGAGCATCAGCTGGGGTCACTTGAACGTAAAAGGAGTCTTCAGGAAGAATTTTTACGATGGGTCCTTGTTCACAGAATCCAAAACATCCTGTTTTAACTATTTGAACTTCATCGCCAACGCCCTGAGCTTTGCTTTCTGCAATAAGTGCTTCAAAAATATCGTTTGCTTTGGTCGATTCACAAGCTGTACCGCCACAAACTAAGATGTAGTTTCTAAACGCCATTATTTGCCTCCATCTTGGATGATATCTGCCGAAGGACGGTCAAAAACGTGATCGGAGACCATCTTGTTTCCAATTACATGTTCATCAACGATTTTTTTAGCCACAGCTGCATCGACTTTTCCGTAGATGACGGGAGGCATATTAGGTGAGATGACTTCTACTGTGGGTTCAACGTAGCACAGTCCCATACAACCAGTTTGAGTCACTGAGACGTTTGCTAGTTGACGAGCGTCCAATTCTGATAAGAATGTGTCTAACACACCTTTTGCACCGGCAGCTATTCCACATGTCCCCATCCCGATGATAATCTGGGTGTCTTTACCTTCGATGTCACGCTTTTGAATATCAGACTTTTTTTGGTCTCGAAGCTTACGCAACTCCTCCAATGTCATTTTTGCCATTATTGCCTCCTAACTGTAGTCTTTCGACTCAGATTCCTTGTTCATGTAGCGCAGACTCTTGAGAGTCCACGTAGGTTTTTAATAATTGCAAGTTCCCACTGAGTGAGAAATCACCGAGAACTTCTAATAGTTCATGTCGGTCTATCTCATACTCACTAGTTCCATGCTCATGCTCTTTCGAGCGTGTTACAATCATCTGGTAGGGGCCGTCGAAGGCGAGCATCGAAACAATCGCCATCACTATACTTCCAAGTGGGGGACAATCAATATGATTGGTCATAAAGCTAAAGAGCACTGTTGTGCCTCTCCCTACTTCAGTCTCAATTGAGAACTGACCCCCTACTGCCTCTACCGCCTGTATGAGAAAAGGGATCCCAAGACCCACTTTTCTGTTATCATGCTTTCCTGCTTCGGTGTGAAATGGGTCGGAGACTCTTTGGAGAACCTCTTCACTCATCCCTTTACCGTTGTCAGAAACAGTAACCACTAATTCATCTCTATCTTCAGCGATAGAGACGCCAATCTGTGATGCACCCGACTCAATCGAATTTTGAACAATATCTGAAACAAAATCGGAAACTGTCGCGTGCATAATTCCTATTCGCTAAATTTGGCTATGATGCCTGGTAGCTCGTCTTTAGTAACTTTACCAAAGACCTCTCCACCGATTGTCAGCACTGGTGCAAGACCGCAACATCCAACGCAACGAACTCCCTCTAAGGAGAATCGTCCATCTTCAGTGACTTCATTGGTTTTAATTCCAAGCAAGTTGGTTAACTCATCTACTAGTGGCTCAGCGCCTTTTAAGTAGCATGCTGTTCCCAAGCAGACTTGAATGTTGTAATCCCCAGGTTTCGTCATTTTAAAAAAGTGATAAAAGGAGAGAACTCCATAAATAGTAGCAAGTGGAATCTCAAGTAACTCAGCTACCTTATCGGCCGATTCTCGTGAGACATATCCGAACTCTTCTTGTACTTTATGTAAAACCATAATGAGGTTTCCCTTCTTCGGCTTCCATTGTTCGATGAACGCAAGTAGCTCTTTTGAGAATGTATTCTCTTGTTTCATGGTAAGCTTGTCCCTCCACGTGTTGATATTCGTTTATATATTACAGAAGAATTAGAGAATATACAATATATAATTTCTTATCGATTGACTTTTATTTACTAATAACGCACTTTTTTTGAAATATATTGCAAATATATCAGATTTATTATATTTTAATTCACATAAAGAAGGATTTTTATGAATAAAGAGATGCTTGTTCGAATCACTCGATATTACCGTATCTTAACCAGATTACAGTCATTAGGACTCGAGAAAGTCTTCGCTCACAACCTTGCAGATGCAGCTGGAGTGAGCGCCGCTATTGTTCGAAAAGATTTCTCAGTGTTAAACATTCACGGTCAAAAACGGGGTGGCTATGAGATTGACAATCTGTTTAAACACCTAGGAGATATTCTGGGTAAAACAGATGAGCCTCAACACATCGTTATTGTTGGGTGTGGACGAATTGGGAAAGCACTGATGCACTACAGCGGTTTTGAGAGTGATGGGATTAAAGTGGTTGCCGGGTTTGACACAGACCCATCTGTATATAACGATACATCCCATCCTGTTCCAGTCTACCCTTTAGACAAACTTGAACAGATTATTGACAAAGAGCATGTTGAAGTTGCCATTCTCACTGTCCCAGAGCGTGCTACTAGTGATTCATATAAAAGACTTGTTCAAACAGGAATTAAAGGGGTACTCAATTTCAGTCCCATTACCTTAAAGCCGATAGAACTAGAAGATGGTACATCCCCTATTATCCACAACGTGAATATCGCCCTTGAGTTAGAACAGATGTTTTATCAACTTCGCTTTGCTAAAGAGGAGTAGTATCACAACCCTTTGAGAATAACACCAACAGGGAGGTGATCACTCACCCCCTTCCCTGTTGTTGGGTTGTATGTATTGGGTCTCTTTTTTGCATCAATCAAAGGTTCAAAAGCTCCTATATACGAGTGATCAAACTCTAAACCGATACGATCAAAAAAAGCAGGAGAGAGAAGAAGATTATCAAAACTCTCCCACACCCCATTATAGTAACATGAGCCTGGGGCATCTGCGATTAAAGACTCTTTACGATCGAGATACCACGAATACCACTCTCCGCTTAATGGCACTTCTCCTGTAATAATAAATGCTCCTGTGTGTTTGGCTGATGAGGCGTGGGGTGAAGATGCTGGAACTAAAGCGTGATCATAGTGATCTCCCTCTTTTAATATAGAGTCGACACTCCCATTAAAATCACCAGCGACAATAATTGCTAAAAAAGGATTGCTTTTTAATAGCTCTTGAACACGCTGTTGAATCACTTGGGCTGTCTTTAATCTCAAGCTTTCAGTCTCTTGTACTCCCCCTAACCTACTTTTAGCATGGAGGGTAAATATGACTAACTTCTCTTGATGGACATACAAGTGGGTCTCTAAGACAGGTCGTATCCCTTGTGCTATGTGTGTTCTCATCTCTACTATAGGGTATTTACTGATGACTCCCACTTGAATAGGAGAGTCTTGGTTAGCTGTGGCAGCATAGTGAGATAGCTGATACCTCTTTAAATGACTTTCGACCAAATCTTGGACAACCCCGATATGTTCAACTTCTTGCAACAGCACAATAGATGGAACGAGGTTATGACCTTGAGTAATAGCTTGGGAGATGGTTTTTAATCGTTGACGGTATTTAGCATTCGTCCATCCCCCTTCAGGGGTAAACTCAGGATACTCATTTCCATCTATATAAGGATCAAACAAGTTTTGGACATTATAGGTCATCACCATTATCTTCTGTCCATCGTGAGAATTTTGATCTAAGTCACACCCACACCCTAGTAGAATAAAAGCAATAAGAGAGAAACTGAAGAGCTTAAAAACTGTAGACATAAAAAAGCCTCCCTAAGATAGACTTAAGGAAGCCTTTTATTACTTCAATTTCAGCTTTAAATATCGTCGATGTTGGTCACTATTCTACTGACTAAGCCGTAGGAGAGAGCTTGTTGTGCATCGAGCCAATAATCTCGATCAGTATCTTTTTCTACCACTTCCAAACTTTGGCCAGTCTCATCACTGAGAATCTGATTTAAATGCTTTCGTGTTTTTTCTAATTGCGCTGCATAGATTTCAATATCGGAAGCCACGCCTTCCATCTTACTCATCGGTTGGTGAATAAGATATGAAGAGTTAGGAAGTGCTAAACGTCTCTCTTTAGGGACAGCCACCAATACAATGGTAGCAGCACTGGCGATTAAACCCATCCCTATCATATACACTGGAGCTTTAATAAAGCGGGCCATATCAAAGATAGCCAACCCTGCATCAACATCACCACCGGGGCTGTTGATATAGAGTTTAATAGGATCGTTACTCTCAGCTTCTAAAATAAGAAGCTGTTTTATGATTTTCTCAGCGCTCTCTTTATCAATACCACCGCTGAGCATAATAGATCGTGTTTGTAGTAGTTTATCTGCATACAAATCGGGTGCTTGCCCTTTTTTATCCGAATCTGCCATCAGAGTCTCCTTCTTAAAAGAGAGTATAAGAAACAATTAAGGAAATGAAAAGCATGCATTGAGTCAAATGAACTTCATTTAGGGCATTTACTCTCACCACTGTTGCCGATTATAGTGGGGCAATGAAAAGTGCAACAGTAACCGTCATAGGTCGCCCCTCAAGTGGGAAATCGACTCTCATTAATACCATATGTGAAGCAAAAGTCTCAATTGTAGCTCCTTCACCTCAAACAACACGTAATGCAATCAAAGGAGTTTACACTGATCAGCGAGGTCAACTCATCCTTATTGATACCCCAGGATACCACCAAGCTGAACACACCTTGAACCTTAGATTGCAAGAGACAACAAAACTCGCCTTAGAGGAGTCGGATGTATTGTTGTATCTTATTGATCCAACTCGCCCCCCTCAAAAAGAGGAGTTGTTACTAGTAGAATTGATTAAAAAAGCAAACACTCCTGTTGTTGTCGGGATTAACAAATGTGATATTGCAACAGACGAGGATCTCAAAGGTGTGTATGAATTTCTTAAAGAGCACCTCAGCTCTGCCCCTCTATTTGAACTCTCTGCTCAAGATGATACTGGTGTTGATGAAGTATTGATTGAACTATTTGCCCTCGCCCCAGAAGGGGAGTTACACTATCCTGAAAGCACATATACCGATCAACCTCTGGAGTTTCGAATCAGTGAGATTATTCGAGAGAAGACTATTACCTTACTTAGTGAAGAACTCCCTCATGCCATATTTGTAGAAGTTGCAGATTTAGAATACTCCGAAGCTGAAGACTCTATTTGGATTAGAGCTTTTATTAATGTAGAGCGTGAGAGTCAAAAAGGGATTGTTGTTGGAAAAGGGGGCTCTGGAATAAAAAAAATCCGCCAAGCCTCTTTTAAAGAGATTCGGCGGTTATTTGATCAAAAGTCGTTACACCTCGATTTACGAGTAAAAACTGTCTCTCGATGGCGCAAAAAGAGCACTATCTTAGACTCTATTCTCTAAGAGAGGTAACGATCAAAAATAGGAAGAAGTTTCTCTTTTCCACATGTTTTAATAAATCCAGCTAATTTAGGACCTCGCTCATTGCCGATAATCACTTGGTACGCAATTTTAAAAAACTCAGGAGGGTGAATCTCATGAGCATGTGCAATGGCATAAATCTCTTCACTTAATTGCTTCTCATCATATCTATCCAAATCAACAATACGTGATCGTAAATCTAAAATGGCAGTTCTCTCAACTTCGTTTAACTGCTCAAGTGGATCTTTTTCAGTTCGTAACAACCATCTAAATTCTTCAGGACTCGATTCAGTAATCCAATTCCATGCACAAACACACCGAGTTCTGAGACGCTCTAATTGACTCTCTTGCACATCAGGCAATGAAGCTATAACTGCTTCAATATCACCTGTGTGAATCTGAAGTAAGTTACACAAGTGCCTAAAAGGTATTTGGTACGAAGGAGTTGAGGGAATCTCTCCTACTTGAGATAACTCATAAATTCGTTTCTCTTTTAATTTTCGTTTCTCACTTACTTGTTGTAAACCAAAATAGATACGCTCACATGTATCATAATCTTCGTACACTTTCAGCACATCGACATCAAATGAGATTGAGAACTCTGTATTAGGACGAGTACCAACAAAGAGGTATCGAGTGACTTCAGGAATGTATGTTTGTAGTACTTCAGCTAAGCTTACCACTTCCCCGTGAGAGGAAGACATTTTCCCTGGTCGTCCTTTTGTACCGATGAAGTCGTATTGGAAACTCACAGGAGGCTCTTGGCCAAAGAGTTTTACAATATGTTTAGAGGTATCAAAAGATCCTCCCTCACTGTGGTGATCTTTCCCCGCTGGTTCAAAATCGACTTTCTCATACGCCCATCTCATGGGCCAATCAATTCTCCAAGGGAGTTTTGCCACACTTGTGGTACGTAAATCGATTGTCTCTTCTTGTTGAGTCTCATCGTCTTTGTAGGTAATGCCCCACTCTCCATCCCAATGTAAGACAGTAGTAGTATCTTTTCCAGTAAATGAGCTAAACACTGAAATAGGAAGCCAGCTCTCTGATAAGGGGGTACTACGATACTCATCTAAAATTGCCTTAATTTCGGCTGTATGCTCTAAGGCAGTTCTCATTCCTTGGGCATACATGGAAGAGCGGTATCGCTCTGCTTGGTATAAGTACTCTGGTTCAATGCCAACAACAGGTAAAATGCTCTCAACTGCTTGTTCGTGTGATGCAGCATAATTGGCACTTTGTCCTGTCGTATCGGGCACATCGGTAATTGGTTTACGAAGATATGTGTGTAATAGTTCTTGATCTGGCATGTTTGCTGGCACTTTTCTAAACACATCATAATCGTCCCAAGAGTAGATAAATCGGACATTGTGTCCTTTATCTCGTAAAGCTCGAACTACTAACTCAACGGAGATTATCTCTCTGAAGTTTCCAATGTGGACAGTTCCACTGGGAGTGATTCCACTAGCGGCTGTATACTGCTCTTTTGGACCCTTTTCACGCACAATTTTATCGGCGTAGACGTCGGCCCAATGTTGTGACTTTCCTTCTTTACTCATGGTGGCGATTATAGCGAGAGTGCTCATTTTATACAATCAGTAGTAGCTCCTAACTACCAGCACACAAAGAGATACAGATCTTACCATTACAAAAAGCATCTACTTAACATGTACACAAGATGAACTACAGCTATTATAATTGACAGAGAACCGTATTCTCCGTATCATCACCAAAGTCGGGCCTATAGCTCAGCTGGTTAGAGCAACGGACTCATAATCCGTGGGTCGAAGGTTCAAGTCCTTCTGGGCCCAAAGAAGCCCCCGAATCTCGGGGGCTTACTCATAGACAACGTCTTCCCTTCAAACATCTAAGAGATAACACCTATCTCAAACATCGTAGCATCTGTTCCGTGTCACACAGCTGTTTTAGACATCTAAGAGATAACACCTATCTCAAACAAGGTATCAGGTCGTTCCTCTGCCACGAACGTTTTAGACATCTAAGAGATAACACCTATCTCAAACACAGGTGATATAGATATTTCACCTAATACAGTTTTAGACATCTAAGAGATAACACCTATCTCAAACGTCATATCTTGTAGCATTAAAATTACTTGAG
>JBBAFS010000030.1:0-19291 GCA_041655255.1 Sphaerochaetaceae bacterium | reverse complement strand
ATACTAAAAGGGTCATCGCCGTAGATAAGATGTAGGGCTTTACTCATATAGGAATCCCTATAACGAAGAATAGCAGAGTTAATACACCCGAACCAACAATGATATAAATCGGATTTGGTTTTCTAAAAAAATTAAACACAAAGCCAATGACAAATAAGATGATGGCATACAAAGAGTAATCACTAATCTCACCCAGGCGTTGTACGTTAAAGAGTGCCAACAGTAAAATACTTAATGCAGCTGAAGCTATTAAGGCAACAATAGCTGGTTTTAAGCCGTACAAAATACCTTTCATTACCTTCAGCGATCGATAGCGGTAATAGATCCAAGCAAGTATTAAGACAATGACTAATGGGGGTAAGACATTTCCAAAGGTTGCTACTAAGGAACCTGGAATTCCAGCTGTCTTTGCCCCTACAAATGAGGCAGCATTTAATGCAATAGGGCCAGGAGTCATTTGGCTCATAGTAATGACGTCGGTGAACTCTTGAGCTGTAAGCCATCCGTTTTTCATCACGACTTGTTCTTGAATCAGAGGTAGTGAGGCATATCCTCCACCAAAACTAAAAAGTCCAACTTGGACAAAACTCCAAAACAGTTGTAGCAGTACACCCATTATTTGGCCTCCTCTTTTGCAACAAAGAGGATACTCAAAGCACCAATTGCTGCACAGCTAAGAATAATGAGGACAATGTTGATATGAAGGATGTAGGTTGCCACAAAGGCTAAGATCATCACAACAAGAGGAAACCACTTTTTATCAGAAAGAACTGTTTTAGCCATAGTAAGAACAGCATCAACAATGACAATGGCAACACCAATACTCATCCCATAAAATGTCATTTGCACATAGGCATTGTTTTTGACAATCTCGTAGATATACGAAAGGAGGGTGAGGGTAATCAGTGGTGGAGTTACTGTTCCTAAAAGGGTAGCAAAAGCACCAATAACACCCCCCACTTTATACCCGACAATAATAGAGGAGTTTACTGCAATGGGACCAGGGGAAGATTGAGCAACAGCGATGAGGTCGATCATCTCATGTTCATCAATCCATTGTAATTTCTCAACAAATGTTTTTCGAATAAGGGGGACAATGACGTATCCTCCTCCAAAGGTAAAAGCGCTTATCGTAAGGGTGGTTTTAAATAACGTCCACAGCAATCGCTTTTTGGACATATCAGGTTTCTTTGTTGGCATAGACTCTCCACAGCACAGGTTGTTTTATTTAGTAGCTACATTTAAAGCCAAAGTAATCATTGTTGTTAAACTTCTCTCACGTTCTAAAGAGCTCATCTCTGCATCTCCAAAGGGGAGATCACTAATGGTTAAGAGTGCTAAAGCTTCTCTTTGAGCCCATTGAGCTTGGAAGTAGAGACTAGCTGCTTCCATCTCAACAGCTAAAAGGCCCATCTCTCTCCAGGTTCTAAGGATATGAGGGTCTCTGTTATAAAAGACATCACTGGTAAGAACACTTCCCATGTGTAAGGTGATATTGTCCTTTTGAGCTTCTTGGTCTGCTTTTTTTAGTAGCTGATATGATGCAGCGGGTGCAACAATGCCAGGAAGGTTATATTGTAATGTGAAATGTGCATCATATGAGGCGCTCATAACAGCAATCACATCTCCTAGGTGTAAATGATCTTGGAGTGCTCCAGCCGAGCCAATGCGAATAAGGCGCTTAACATCATACGCATGAATTAATTCATGAGAGTAGATTCCCATTGAAGGAGCTCCCATACCTGTTCCTTGAACACTCACTTTTACACCTTTATATAGACCGGTATAACCACACATTCCTCTAACTTCGGAATAGAGTGAGGGATTACTTAAAAAGTTTTCAGCAATAAATCGAGCTCGTAGAGGATCACCAGGAAGTAAGATACTCTCAGCAATCTCACCTTTTTTTGCACCGATGTGAACTGTTGGTGTCTTCATATATTGCACCTCTTTCATAATGAAATATTGTCTCTTTCACTGTTTCACAATGAGAGGTGAAATGCAAGAGAACAGAACCAAAGTGTGTACTTCAATACATCACAATGGTGTAAAGAATCTCACCATCTCATCAAGCTCCAGTTAGTAACATTTCATGTTTTAAGGTGTTTTAAGCTGATATATGTTAAATAAGGTGCATTCATTGTAATGAAAACGGTTTTATCATTGTTATGACATTGACGATGAGTGAATGCGATACGTATACTTGAAAGTCCCCCACATTGGTTGTGTTACCAAGAAGGAGTAGAAGGATGAACCAAATGATAAAACGGTATGCTATTGGTGCATTTCTCGTGTTTTTAGTTCTCCCAATGATTGCAGCCGACTCTGTTATTGTCCGTTCCCCCTATTACGGATCAGTGCCCGCCACAGTAGATGCACGTACCATTAATAGGAGTTTTTCATCCCAGTTAGCTCTCACCGAAACTCCTGCCTTAGATACCCAGGCTAAAGTATTAGCAGCTATATCTAATGTCTCTTATCCGCTTACTCCTGGGGATCGTATTGAACTCTCTTTTGTTGATGAGCGTAATCGCCCACAAAATATGATCATTCAAGTTGATGGATCGTATCGAGTAATCATCCCTTCGTATGAAACTATTGAAGGGAGAAACAAAACATTAGATCAAGTTATTCATGAGATAGAAAAACTCTTATTAACGTACAACCCCTTCTCCATGCCGAAAGTCACCTTGATAGGAACTGGTTCATTTCACGTCACCGTCAAAGGTGAGGTGAGTTCAACTCGTGAAGTTACAGCTTGGGGATTAACTCGACTCAGTAGTGTCCTTTCACATGCCACAGATAAAGCCTCTACTCGAAATATAAAAATAGAGTCAGCTGACGGTACCACCGCGTATTACGATCTCTACTCTGCATTAAAAGAGGGAGATCTTTCACAAAACCCGTATGTAATGCCAGGAGATGTCATTACTCTTGTGCCAGCAAAAAGGGTGGTCTCTATTGTTGGAGAAGTGATGCGTAGTGGAACTTACCAACTGCTACAAGATGAACAACTAGTGAGCTTATTAGACTCCTACGCTAAAGGAGTTCTTCCTAGTGGTGATGCCTCTTCAGTGCTTATTCGTCGATATGGAGGCGATGAGAGTGGAAAGCTCGATGTACTGAGAGTTACCAAAGAGGACTTTCACAAGGTAGAACTGTCAAACATGGATACAGTCTATGTCGATACTCTTTCACCTGTTACACGCTCTATCTCAGTTGAGGGTGCTGTGAATATAAGTGATGCATCAACGAGCGCTCTTAACTCTTCAGGTAGACTCTTTTACCAATTTTACCCTCAAGAGACGATTGGTGAAATGCTCAAAGAGATAGCGAAATACTTTTCAACAGTGAGTGATTTATCTTCGGCCTACTTGATTCGACCAAACCAATTCATACCTATCGATATTCAAACAATATTAATGGGAAATAGAGATGAAACTTCTTCGTTGGTGTTACAAGAGGGTGATCGTCTTATTGTCCCATTTAACCAACTCTTTGTGAATGTGACAGGTGGAGTGTTAAGACCTGGAACCTTCCCTTATATTGAAGATAAAAGTGCTTCTTATTATATCAACTTAGCAGGTGGCTTTGATCCAGCTAAAAACCGTAGTGGCTCTTATACAATTACCGATAAGTATGGAAATAAAGTAAAGAAAGATGCTCCTATTACCCCCGAGTCGGTAATAAACGTGAAACTCACCACATTTGAAGCGGTACATGGAATGAGGCTTGCGACTACAGTAACGATTGTTACACTCGTCACTAGCATTTTAACACTCATATTAACTGTACCTGAAGTATTTACTTTATAGGGGAGGCATAGATAGATGGAAAGCTATGACTACGATCAAGCAATGATGCACAGCGAACAAGAGGGGATGAGCCTGAAAGAGTTGTTTCAAATCTTAAAGACTCGTCTTGGATGGATTATTGCTGTCTTTATCCTCGTCTTGGGAGCAGCTTATGGGTATTTATACTATGCCACACCAATGTATGAATCAGAGGTAACTATTTTAGTTGAATCACTTCAAAAGAGTAACGATTTAGAGAGTATGCTCTTATCTCCAGGAACAGCTAAAATTGCAACTGAAGTTGAGTTTATACTCAGTCGGACAAACATCCAAAATGCCTTACAGAGTCTTAACTTAGACGATTATGTAACTAGTGATGGCATCTCATATGGTTCAAATGGGGCAGTGGGTAATGTGAAAGGACGCACCACTGTCTCAACAGTGAAAGATACCAACATTGTGAGAATCACAGTCACCGATAAAATCCCTGAATTTGCCCGAGATTTTGCTAATGCATTAGCCGAAAGTTATAACCAACTACTTGGAGAAATTGCCCGAAACACAAAAAGTGTCCAAAAAGAGTTTATCCAAAGACAAATTCCACTTAATATGGCGCAATTAGTGGAGGCAACGGATCAGCTTACCAAATTCAGAGAAGAGAGTAATATTATGCAACTCTCTGACAAGAGTAAACTCCTTTCTGAAAAGATCGCCTACTTTCAACTTCGCCGAGAACCTCTGTTTTTAGAAGTCCAAGAGGCAAAACTGAGTTCTCAAATCGAATTTGAATCTTTAGCACAAGTTGATATAGTTCCTCCCTCTTATGAAGAGCTGCATGCCAACTCTGAGATTCTATCAATCTTAGTCGGGTACAAAGAGCGACTTCGTGAATATATTTTGTATGAATCAATTCAACAAGGAGCAGGGGAATCTCCTGATCGGTTGTTTGTATTACAAAGTGCTTTAAACCAAATCAATAAAACATTGTTTGACCAAGTGAGAAAGGTGGTCTTTGAGACTCAAAGTGATGATCCTTTTGTGTTAATGGCTCTACAACGATTAAGTAAAGCATACCACCAACAAGCGGTAGCTGAGGCTCAAATAGAAGTTCTTGAACACATCGAGTCGTCGTTTACTGAAGAGCTGGGAGGTCTTCCTATCTTAGAGAGGCGTCTACTCGATTTGCAACGTGATGTCCAAGTATATGAAACTTTGCGTATGCGCCTTATGGAACTTCTTGAAGAGGTGAAATTTGCTGAAGAGGCTGTAGCTCGTAGTGTTACTATTATTGATGAAGCAATAGTTTCAACCTCTCGCAGTGGCAATCCTATTGCAGTGAGTCCCAAAAGGATGCTAATTCTCGCTGTTGCAGTATTATTAGGACTTGCTTTAGGTATCCTTGTAGCACTGTTTATTGAGATGATTGATGTTACAATAAAAGATGATGAGGTGCTCAAACGCCTTGTTGGTTCGCACATACCACTACTTGGTTGGGTCCCTTTAATGCAGTTTGAGTATGAAAAACAATCTCCTTCATTATCTGTGTACAATGCACCTCTCTCTTTTGAAGCAGAAAGATATAAGTTTGTTGCTAATAGTATTTCATATGGGATTGTGAATGATGATTTGAAAATCTTTAGCATTACAAGCCCAGGGATGGGAGAGGGTAAAACAACACTCTCTGCTAATATTGCTACTGCTATGGCGATGCATGGGTTGAAAATATTACTGATTGATGGAGATTTACGCCTCCCTCAATTGTTGAGTTATTTTGGAATATCACCAGCTAATAAGGGCCTTGTCGATGTAGTTGCTCGAAGATCGATTGCACAAGAAGTGATTATTCAACCACTTAAAGATGTCCCGACACTCCATTTAATGCCAGTAGGACCTCACCCTCCAAACCCATCTGCTGTGTTTAATTCTCCACGATTTAAAGCGATGTTAGAGGATCTAAGAGATCAGTACGATTATATTATTATTGATACGCCACCATTGGTATTTGCTAGTGAATTAATGGCAATAGCTCACTATGTCGATGGGATGGTAATCAACGTCCGTGCTGGTATATCTACGAAGATGGCGCTCAAAGAGTTACTGTACAACCTCGATTTGGCTAATAAGAATATCTTAGGGGTAGTCTTTAATGGAGTTATAGGCTCTTCTACAAGAAGTCGCTCTATTGGTTCACGCTACTATAGTTACTACTCTAACCAATACAGTAAAGAGAGCCGACCAAAAGGAAGAGGGCGAAGTTATCGAAGAAACTTCCTCAAAGACTTAAAACAGCGAGAAAAACTGGCGCTTCACCCCAAAATTGGAGCATCATATCCGTACAAAGAGAAAAGTGATCCATTTGCAGGGGAAGAGCCACTGTTAAGTGATCAAGAGATAAAAGAGTTTCATGACAAGAGTCTGATATAAGAAGGTGCTCTATCCTAACATACAAGTTACTCACTTATCTGAATGTGTGTCTTAGGTGTAGACTATTTTTCTCATTGTATTATATTTAGAAAGAGGAGATGCGTGTATGTTTTTATCACTGATTATTATTATCTTAATTATCTATTTCTACCTCGACTCTAAAAAAGAGGAGAACAATGATCCTAAAGAGGATGCTCTTGAAATTCTACGTCGCCGTTACGCACAAGGTGATATCTCTCAAGAGGAATTTTTACAAAAAAAAGAAGACCTACTACGGTAGATAGTGCTCAAAGGAGTTAGGTATGCATAGAATGATGTGGGGAACCACCATGGGTCCAGCACGAGGATATTATACTATTACTAATCACCAGTGGCTGATTAACTGGACAGTTGTTGGCTTAAGTGCTGTAGCAATATTGTTGATTATTCTGCTCATTATCGGGTTGGTGAAACGTCATAAAAGGAGAGCTCCAAGCGGTGAGGCTTTAGAGATTGTACGCCGTCGCTACGCTTTAGGAGAAATCGATGGTGAAACATTTGAGAGGATGAAAAAAGACCTCCGTTAATTGCCTTCGGCGTCTCTTTAGGTCATACTCTAGATCACAAGGGGGCGCCTATTTATGAAACATAAGATTATCTTAGATGTTGATACAGGTCATGATGACATGGTCGCTATTTTGATGGCATCAGGTCTTAAGGAGATAGATCTTCTTGGAATCGTCGCTGTAAATGGAAACCAAGTGTTAGAAAAGACCTTACGCAATACCTTAAACGTATGTCAGCTTATTGGGGAGAGTGCCCCAGTGTTTGCTGGGATGGATCGTCCAATTCTTCGTGATGTTGTCGTTGCTGGTGATATCCACGGAGAGACCGGCTTAGATGGTCCCACCTTTGAACCGTTAGTTAAAGAAGCTGAGAAGACCCATGGTGTCCAGTTTATTATCGATAGTGTGTTAGCACACCCTCATGAGGTAACGTTAGTTCCCACTGGACCATTGACCAATATTGCGATGGCTTTTTTATTAGAACCTCGTCTCCCCTCTTTAGTGAAACAAGTTGTGTTAATGGGTGGATCGATGGGTAAGGGAAATAGAACTCCGTACGCTGAGTTTAATATCTTTGCTGATGGGGAAGCTGCCCACATTGTCTTTAGTAGTAAAGCCCCTATTGTAATGATGGGTTTAGATGTCACCTTACAAGTACAGCTAAATGAAGAGCGTTTTAAGCAGTATGAGATGTTGGGGACAAAGACCTCTCGGATGTTTACCGATTCGATGGCTTTTTATATGGAAACAACCTTAGCTCATCATCGAGATGATCCAGCAATGCACGACCCTTGTTGTATTGCATATGTTGTTGATCCTTCAATCTTTGTTACTGAGCCTCACACAATTGAAGTGGAACTCAATGATCAAGAGACCTACGGAAAAACATACGCTTTAGAGCCTAAAGATGAGTATGCCATCCAAGTAGGAGTAGGGGCCGATACAACAAAATTTTGGGCCTTGTTAGACCGAGCCTTTGAACATCTTCCTTAATGGTACGATACAAGACTTTCTAACGGTTCACGAATTTTCTTTCTAAAGGGGTCGGCGGGGTAGCCAAAGGTGATTACTAAAGAGACTAAGAACTCTTTTGGGTTTAAACGAAGAATGTCTAATACTAATTGTTCATCAAACCCCTCAATGATACAACTTTGAATTCCTTCAATAGCTGCGGCATTTACCATATTTGCTGCAGCTATATAACATTGAGAACGTGACCACATCTCAAGGCGTTCTTCTTGAATCAGAAAATCGTAATACCCTTTATAATCATCAATAAAGACCTCTAAAGGTTCATCATAGCGCGAACCTCGTTGTGCTACAAAAGGAGAATCGAGTTTAAAGGATTCGGTATTATGGGCAACAAGGACAATACTTATGGGAGCGGTAACGACCGATTCTTGATCAAAACACGCAACACTTAAAGCAACTCGTTGTTTTGGAGTACGAACTACATGAAACTCCCACCCCTCAAAGCCAAAAGAGGAGGGACTTAAACGCCCAGCTTCTAAGATCAAAGAGAGCTCCTCATCTCCAATAGGTTCATCAGTATAGAGTTTTGATGAGTAGCGTTCATGTAACAGGTAAATAAAATCTTCGATACTTCTCATGTTTGTTGAATGATTGTCTCCAATGCGATATGTGCCATATTTCTATTTCCCTCCATCCGCTGATCATCTTCAAAAGAGATTCCGGTGGCACAGTTGTCGGTCATAGTTAATATAGAGAGAGCTCTTTTATTAAGATAAGCAGCAGTTGAGTAAAGGGCATATGTCTCCATGTCTTGAGCCAATGCTCCCATTAAGGCCCACTTTTCCCAACACTTCTCTCCTAAGGCACTGTATGAAGAGAACAAATCACTAGAGAAGACCATCCCAGCATAATAAGAGAGACCCTCTTTTTTTGTGATCTCTACAGCTCTCTCTAGCAGCGGATAATCGACTGAAGGGCTATATGTTCCCATCAATGAGTATTGATGGGCCCAGTTACTATCTGTTGAGGCAGTAAGAGGGAAAATAATATCACCTGGGTTCATCGAGGTAGCAAACCCACCACATGTACCAATTCGGATAATAGCTTCTACATCGTAGTGGTCAAATAATTCGTAACTATAAATTCCAGCAGAAGGGCCTCCCATTCCACTACCTAACACACTTACTTTGCATCCTTTGTATATCCCACTAAAACCCAACATGTTTCTTATTGAAGTAACTTCTTTCACATCAGTAAGAAACTGGGAAGCTACCCACTGAGCTCTTAGGGGATCACCAGGAAGAAGGACAAAAGGGGCAATAGCACCTTTTGGTGCACTGTTGTGTGGTGTCATCAAGAAGCTCCTTTAATGTAGGGTCTTCCATTAGCCAATGGAGCATAGTTTTTCCCACTAAAGACGACTAAAGCAACGAGAGTAATAATATAAGGGAAGATATTAAATACTTCAGTTGGAAGAGCTTTAAGAGAGGGGAAGTTATTGGCAATGATAGTGAAGGCTTGAGCTGTACCAAACAAGAAAGCTGCAAAGGTGACACCAACTGGTCTCCATCGTCCAAATGAGACCGCAGCTAATGCGATAAACCCTCTTCCGTTAATGGTATTACTGGTGTATTGAATTGTTTGAGTTAACACAATACAACCACCTGCTAAACCAGCAAGAAGACCACTTGTTAACACTGCGATATAACGGATGAGTCGAACATTTATACCAACACTATCTGCTGCGTGAGGTTGTTCTCCACATGCTCGTAAGTGCATTCCAAATGGGAGTTTATAAAGGATAAACCAAGCAAGAAGTACCACAACTATTGCAATATAAGCTGTTGGGTAGATTCCAATTCCATCGGTTTGCATCCCCATTCTAAATTCTCGAGTTCGGTCAGTTGAAAAAAGGAGTTGAGCGACAAACACAGTCACTCCATCAGCTAAGAGGTTAATACCAGTTCCACTGATGGTTTGATCGGCATTGAGGTTAATTGCAGCTACTGCGTGGATTGTTGAAAAGGCCATCCCCACTAAAGCTCCAATTGCTAAAGCCAACCACACCGAGATACCACCAATTCCAGTAGCTTCCATCAACACGTGGGCACTAGCTGCTGCCATAGCACCTAAGCCCATCAACCCCTCTAAGGCAATATTAACAACCCCCGATTTCTCACTAATCATTCCACCAACAGCGGTAATGAGAATAGGGGAGACAATCATCAACACAGAAGGAATCATTTTTATAATAGCACTCATTTAGTAAGGACCTCCTTCTGAAGTTGTCGTTTATTGAGCCAAGCAAGATAGATGGCAACTCCACTACGAAGAGCGATAAAGACAACAATAAGACCTTGAATAATAAAGGTAATCTCTTTTGGAATCTGTTTTCCTTGCATCAGAGATTGGGCATTTTTCAACATTCCAAAGAGTAAGCCAGCTAACATCGTACCACCGGCGGTATTATTTCCAACTAAGGCAACAGCAATACCGTTAAAACCATAGTTGTCCATTCCAGCTAATACTCTCCCATATTTAAATGATCCTAAAGCAACAACGCCTCCAGCTAAACCGGCAAACGCTCCTGCAATGGCCATTGAAATAGCGATACTTCTCACAACAGGGATTCCACTACAGCGAGCTGCTTCTTTATTAAAGCCAGTTGCCCGTAGCCCAAATCCTAAGTTTGTTTTCTCCATGATGAACCAATACACAACAACAGCTATAATCATCATAAAGAGTCCGTTATTTAACATCGACCCATTTGTAATCTTTTGGAAAAACGGGTTGTTAATAAGGGCAGTTTCTGGATAGTTAGCTGTCTTATAGGTGGTAGCTCCAGGAAGTCGTAAA
Organism: Sphaerochaetaceae bacterium; assembly: GCA_041655255.1. GTDB lineage: Bacteria > Spirochaetota > Spirochaetia > Sphaerochaetales > Sphaerochaetaceae > JBBAFS01. Next base: position 8,700 of record JBBAFS010000030.1, on the reverse strand, counting down.
CAAATAATCCGTGAGAGGTATAATGCTACGTAGTTAAGCATAATGGTCGATACAACTTCAGACACTTCATACTTTGCTTTTAATACTCCAACAATTCCACCCCACAGTGCTCCAATAAGAACTGCTCCAGCGATAGCTAAAATCCAATGGAGAGTTGGAATTTGGGGGCCTAAGAGGGCAATAACTTGGGCAACAGTCATTCCCATAATATATTGTCCTTCTCCTCCAATATTAAACAGTCCTGCTCTAGCAGCAAAAGCCATTGCTAAACCAGTTAAGATAAATGGGACTGAATAGCTTAACGTCTCTCCAACATAACGGACGTTCATTTTTCCATTGTCGATGTTATATCCCGATAGTGATTGGAAAATAGCTTTATACATATTCAGTGGGTTTTTTCCCACTACGGCGACTAAGATCGTTCCAAATAAAAATCCAAGAACAACAACAAAGATCGAAACAACTGCATCAGAGCGGAGTAGGCGATTAGGTAAAGAGTCTTTGTTCAACATTGTACTCATGTAGTTCCTCCCTCTGTTTGAGAACCAGCCATCATCATACCAATCTCCCGTTCATCTATTTCTCCTTGTTTGAACATACCAACAATAGAACCTTTACTGATAGTTGCAATTTGATCACACAAGTTCATAATTTCATCAAGTTCAAAACTGATAAGTAAAATAGCTCGTCCTTTATCTCGTTCGGCAATGATACGGTGTCGTATATATTCAATAGCACCGACATCTAAGCCACGAGTTGGTTGGGCAATTAACAACACATGAGGAGAGAGGTTTATCTCTCTGGCGACAATAGCTTTTTGTTGGTTTCCTCCACTGAGGCTTCCTGCTTCAGTGAAAGCACCTCTACCAGCTCTAATATCAAATTGTTCTATCAGAGATGTAGCATCCTCTTCCATGCTCTTTTGGTTGAGAAGGCCATATTTGTTACTATAAGGTTCTTTGTAATAGTTTTTCAAAATACTGTTTTCTGCAATGGTAAATTCACTTACTAAGCCATGTTTTTGTCGATCTTCGGGGATATGACCAAGACCAAGTTCGATACGTTGGCGAATAGTCATGTTGGTGATATCTACTCCATCTAGGTAAATAGAACCCGATTCAACAGGAGATAATCCACTAAGGCCGTATAAGAGTTCTCTTTGACCATTACCGTCGACTCCTGCAATACCTACAATCTCTCCTGAATGGACTTCAATTGAGAAGTCTTTCACTTGAAGATGTCCTACCTCATCTTTCACAAAAAGGTTTTGCACAGATAACACGACATCACCAACTTGTGGGGGAGCTTTATCGATATTGAAATCGACTGTTCGACCCACCATCATCTCAGCGAGGTCTTGCTCAGTCACATCGGCAACATTCACTGTTCCAATCCCTTTTCCACGTCGTAAGACAGTACACCGATCGGCAACTGCAATAATTTCTTTGAGTTTATGGGTGATGAGGACAATTGTTTTTCCCTCTTCTTTTAAGCGAATCAGAATCTCCATCAATTCATCAATCTCTTGAGGGGTAAGCACTGCGGTCGGTTCATCAAAAATAATAATATTTGCATTACGGTAGAGTGTTTTAAGAATCTCTACTCGCTGTTGTGCCCCAACGGTAATATTCTCAATAAGAGCTTTAGGATCTACTTCAAGACGGTATTTTTCACTCAGGCGTGCTACCTCTTTTTCAGCACTCCCAATATTGAGAATTCCAAATCTGTTTTTAGGTTCCATCCCTAAGACGATGTTCTCTGTAACTGTATAGTTATGAACCAACTTAAAGTGTTGGTGAACCATTCCAATTCCGAGTTCAGTTGCTACATTTGGGTCTTTAATTTCGACATCTTTTCCATGAATCCGAATAGATCCACTATCGGCATTATATGCACCAAAAAGAATCGACATCAGAGTCGACTTACCTGCTCCATTCTCTCCAAGGAGAGCATGAATTTCTCCTTCTGCTACATTGAATGTCACTTTGTCATTTGCTACAACACCAGGGAATGTCTTTGTGATGCCCTTCATCTCAATGGCGTAATCCACTCAATTCCTCCTAAGAGACTTCTGTCGAGTAGCCCACTCGTCAAAGAAGACTACTCGATAGAAGCGGTGCGCCGAAAAACGGCGCACCCTATTATGGTTGTAAGAACCCAAGAGCTTTTAGTCGTCTAAGGCTTTTAATCCAGCTGGAACAACACCAGCTGCTAAAGCATCTTTGTATGTTCCAATAACTTTAATCTTACCATTGATAATATCTGTGCGAGCTGCTTCAAGTGCGCTTACAACACTTGGTTTGAGTTCACTGTTGGCAGTTGAATAACCAACACCATCATCGGCTAATGACATTTTCACAACTTCACCTGTGAAGGTTCCGTTTTTCACTGCGTTCAAAGCGTATAAAGAGGAGTTTTCAACTTTCTTTAACATTGATGTAAGAACAGCTGATTTAGTTCCATCATAAATACCTGCTTCGTGTTGATCACTGTCAACACCAATTGCCCAGACGTTTTTACCTTGGAGGCGGTACTCTTTAGCTTGAGCAATGGTTCCGTTTCCGGTTCCACCAGCTGCACTGAAGATTGCATAAACACCACTGTCATACCAGTTTTTGGCTTGGGCTTTGGCTAATTCGGGTTTACCCCAGTCGTTAGCATAGTAATCTACGATTCGAGCATTAGGGAATACTGAAAGGATTCCTTGGACATAACCCATCTCAAATTTTGTGATAGTTGATCCTGGAACTCCACCAATGAATCCAAATTGTGGGTTAGCAACGCCCTCTTCTTTTGCTTGAAGAGCTGCAGCTAATCCAACGAGGTATGAAGCTTGTTCTTCGTTGTAGATAAACTCCATAACGTTTGGTTGTTGTACCCAATCTACGTCAACAATAACAAAGTTTTGATCAGGGTAGAGGGGTGCGACTTCGCCCAGAGCATCGGCAAAAGTAAAACCTGTTACCATGATAATGTCATACCCTTCATCCGCAGCTTGTTTGAGGTTTGGGATATATTGGTCTTGAGTTTGAGCAGTAACGGTATCGTAATAGACTCCCTGTTTTGAAGGGTTATCTACTGTATCACCGTAGAACTCAGTAATTCCGCGCCAAGCAGCGGCATTAAATGATTTGTCATCCTTACCAGTAGCGTCTGTTAGTAAACGTATGGTAGGTGTTCCGTCAGATACGGCGGCTTCTTTGGCTCCACCTGCAAATAAAGAAAAGCTCATGACAAGCACGAGAGCTACAACTAGAAGTTTTTTCATCTGTTCCTCCTGAAACTATTATATAAAGAGGATACCACAATACCTGCACATCTCATAGTCAAAAAAGGGACCTTGTATTCACCAATACATAAAAAAGCCACCAATAGAAGGTGCTATCGGTGGCTATCTAAGGGTGAATCTTTTAGCGTTCACGTGCCTCTTTAAGGGCTTGTGTCCACCAGGAGAGCTCATTGAGCATCTCTTCAGTTAATCCTTCAAGGTATGGAAAGTCGGTCACTTTAGCATTGTTTCCATACATAGCGAAGAAATCTGCCCCTTGGATCATCACTGAGGCTCGTATTGGGGCCATCTGCAACTCAATACAGATCTCTTTAAGATGTTGAACAGCTCGTGATCCTCCAATAGATCCATATGAGAAAAAGGCTGCTGTTTTACGGACCCATTCAGGGTTGGCATAATCAAGAGCATTTTTCAATGCTGCTGTGATTGAACCGTTGTACTCAGCAACTACAAACAAAAATCCATCAAATTCAGCCATCTTGTTTTGCCACTTCACTGCAATAGCGTGGGTGGAGGGGACAAACGCATTAGAGGCGGGTTCATCAAAAAAGGGCATTGGATAATCTCTGAGATCTACAATCTCAAAACTCATATCGTTCCGCTTTCGTGCTACTTCGTAGACAAAATCGGCAACTTCTTTACCCATGCGTGAATCACGGGTACTACTTATAATAATGGCAATCTTTGGGTGTTTCATAACGTTACTCCTGTAATATATCAGTATATCTCTACCGATAAAGTAGTAACGATATTCTCAATCGTCAACACATTACAACGTATTCGGTATAAAAAAGAGGCGTGTAGATAACACACCTCTTCTGCAGTCATGATATGGTCATTATTATCTTAGCGATCGTATGTTGTAGAAGAGACATTCCCACCTGTTCCACTCCAGTTTGTGTGAAAGAACTCTCCTTCAGGTTTGTCGACTCGTTCGTACGTGTGAGCACCAAAATAGTCTCGTTGGGCTTGAAGAAGATTTGCAGGGAGGCGTTCACTCCGATATCCATCAAAGAAAGCTAAAGCTGAACTCATCGCGGGGGTAGGGATTCCTGCCAATACAGCACGACTTAGGGTGTTTCGCCACCCTTGTTGGGTTGAGTCGATTAATTCTATAAAGTAGGGGTCTACTAAGAGGTTTGTTAATTGAGGATTGTTATCATACGCCTCTTTAATTTTATCTAAAAAGACACTACGAATAATACAACCACTACGCCACATCAACGCAATTGAACCAAAGTCGATATCCCAATTATATGCTTTACTTGCTTCTCTAAGGAGCATGAATCCTTGGGCATAGCTGACAATCTTAGAAGCCAATAGGGCTTTACGTGCATCTTCAATGAGAACTTGACGGTCCCCTGTGAGCGTTCTTTGTGGGCCACTCATAACTTGAGAAGCTTCAACACGCTCGTTTTTATACGAAGAGACGATACGGGCATATACAGCTTCACTTATTAATGTCACAGGAACATTGAGATCAAATGAACTTAAGCCTGTCCACTTCCCTGTCCCTTTTTGTCCAGCTTTGTCTAAGATTTTAGTCACTAAGAAAGAGCCATCACTATCTTTGACTTTCATGATATCTCGGGTGATTTCAATGAGATAACTATCTAAGTCACCTTTGTTCCATTGTGCAAAGACCTCATATAGCTCGTCATGGTTTAGGCCAACACCAGTATGAAGGTAGTCGTACGCCTCACAAATGAGTTGGATATCACCATATTCAATGCCGTTATGGACCATCTTTACATAGTGCCCGGCACCATCGATTCCCACCCAATCACAACAAGGAGTTCCATCATCTACTTTTGCAGCGATATCTTGGAAGATCTCTTTGACTAGGGGCCACCCTTCGCTATTTCCACCTGGCATAATAGAAGGACCATTTCGAGCCCCCTCTTCCCCACCACTAATTCCAGTTCCCAAAAAGAGAATTCCTTTGTCACGTAACTCTTGAGTTCTCCGATTTGTATCTTCAAAGTAGGAGTTTCCCCCATCAATAATGAGATCCCCTGGTTCTAAGTGGGGTAGTAGTTGTTCAATAAAGGCATCAACAACTTCTCCTGCTTTGACCATGAGGATGATTTTTCGAGGTCGTGAAAGAGCATTAACAAACTCCTTAATTGAGTGAGTTCCGTAGATTGTTGATCTGCCTTGAGCTGCATCGCTAAGAAAATCATCAACCTTTGAAGTTGTTCGATTAAAAACGGCAACTGAATGGCCATGATCGTTGATGTTCAGTACGAGGTTTTGACCCATTACCGCTAAGCCTATTAAGCCAATATCTGCATTCATGTGAAGACTCCTAACGTATTACTTGGTGTTTGTGCGATTGGCGTGAGTCCACACCCCTTTCGCTATGTGAGAAATATAATAAAAAGTTTCGCCATCGTCAGTTGTGTTGATTCCATCAACAACTGAGTCGGTGGTGTATTTCTCCGTGGCCTTGTGAAGATCCATGTAATGGTATCCAACTTGTTCGACGGTACTTTTCATCTCCTTGGGACAAGCGTACGTCACAGTGAATCGATTATTCGTTGAGCCGTTAATCAGATGGGCTGCTACCGATAAGTTCTCTTTCAAATCATCATGTTCAGCTACAGCAGCTACTGTGTCTTCAGTTCCACGATAGCCGTACTTTTTAATAAGGCGGTTTATATCTTTATCGTTACTCGCCTCTTTTAGATTAGGAGCTATAATAATAAGTTCTCCTTTATCTTCTAAGGCTAAAGAGGTGCGATAGAGTGTTTTATTACTCTCCCAAAGCGAGCGATACTTCTTGTCATCAAGTAATACCACAATGGTGTTTTGAGGAGTTTCTAATACAGTTGTATGAACCTTAGCTGATAGTTGTGCAGCCTCTTCAAAACACGCTTTTTCTTCTCCCATAAACAGACCCATCGGAGTAAGAGTCTCCTCTCCCTTTGTATAATCAGTCACGGTGAGGACATAGACTATGGGTAAAGGGGTAGTGAGTTGTTCCACACTATATTGAAATAAAGAACGGACAGGGCTATTAAGTTGCCCAATGATTCGTTCATACCCATATATAGCACTGAGGTAGTGACATTTATGGATAGATTCAAAGCCACTTGTTCCCATGAAAATATTTTTTGTGTAATTCGACATTCCCGTAATTTCATCAGGAATTACTTCGCCAATGGAGAGGATAAGATCAAAACCTCCACTGACAAGAAGTTGGTTCACTTGGGCTTTCCAATTAAAAGAGAGTCGACCTTCACTCATCTCTTGAATGACCGAAGCGGGGATTGTCTCTAAAGTGACAATATCTTCTTGGTAGTTATGAGATACAAAGAGGGAGTGATCAAGACCTGGGAAATACTGATTTAACTCACTACTTGTCATAGGTGGGCGAGTTCCTGTAGCGGGAAGTATCGCTTTAACAGCATCTTGGTAATATTCTACTGCCCAAAGAGTAAGAACTCCTTCCAAGGTGTCAACTTGTGTGATGTCAGGGGGGATAAGAAGTACCTTGCTTCGCTCTCCTATGGACTTCAGTCCATTGAAGAACGTTTTTTTTAAAGCTTCTTCACTCACTCCATGAGTATTTCGCACTTTAGCGTACATCATGGTTCCTCCTACAAAGGGTATTCTACCATATCAGAGATTGAGATTCATAGGGTGGCTTTATTGTCAAGACAGAAAGAATAAACAATACAGAGGTATTGGTTTAGCAGAACAATAAAATTCTAATTTTAGAGTTGACATAACATATCAAGGATGTTACGGTGATATCATCCTGTCCTACAGGTCATACAAGAGAAGGTGTATTATGAAAATAACAGATGCTTATGTTCTTCGATTAACGCTTGATATAGATTTTTGGGATTTGTTAATTGTAGAAACTGATAATGGTTGTAGAGGATGGGGAGAAATCACTGGTTCTTTGAATACCGAAGGTGTAGCTTACTTGTTAGAGTCTGTTAAGCCTTCACTTATAGGGAAAAAACCTTCTCCTAGAGCCAGTTATCTACAAGGTCTTTATAATTGGACTTATCCTTCAACAATTCAATTACGTGATTATAGCGTTTTAAAAAGTGGTCTAGATCAGGCACTTTGGGACTTGTATGCTAAAAGCTTAGATCTCCCTCTTTATAAATTATATGGAGTAGAAGAAAAGAAGCCTATTCCTCTTTATGCTAATTTAAACAAAGCTATTCGACATGACCGAAAACCAGAAACTCTTGCTGATAATGGAAGTAAAGCAATCGAGGATGGATTTCAAGTCATAAAGTGTACTCCCTTCGATGAGATAACTCCTTATACAAATGCTCCCGATTTTACAAAATCATTTGAAAGAATAGATGCTCTTGTGGAGCATGTGCCAATTGAAAAGATAGCAATTGATTTGCACCAAAGATTTACAAGATCAACTATGGCTAGTTTCCTTCATACCCTTCCCGAGAAATATGGGTTCCCTTACTGGGTAGAAGATCCACTGAGCGTACATCACTATTATCCTCGTGCATCTATATCAGATAGTTTTCCACATTTTAGATTTGCAGCAGGAGAAGATGCTGTCAGCATGGAGCAAATAAAGGACATCATAGATTCAAAAGTCTACGATATTGTTATGCCAGATGTAAAATATATAGGAGGGCCAAGTGTGATTCTTTCTCTTATTGGTTTTATAGAAAGGTTAGGAAAGCAAATATCACTGCATAATCCGGATGGACTAATTTCGACAGCACACAGTGCACACCTAAGTGCTATAACAAGTACTACTACTCCGCTTGAGTACCCTTATATGTCTATTCCTGAAAGATCTTCATATGCTTCTCCGACAGAGACCATTAAGAATGGTGAGTATATTTTTAATGATAGTCCAGGCATTGGAATCGAGTTAGACCCTGTTTTTCTTAAAGAGAGAGGCAGAAGGTTTAGAGTTGGAACTTGGGAAAAAGTTTGAGGTGAAAATGATGAAGAATAAATCAGTCTTCCGCAATCTGGAATTATACATTTCTTTAGCAATGTTTGTTGTTGCTGGTATTCTTACATGGCAGATAATATTAATTAAAATACCTGATAGTAGGGTCATCCCTCTTTTTGTACTTTTCACTATACTCATTGCTTCGATAGCTCAACTATATTCTAGTGTTAAAAGAATTCGCTTCAATGATGTTGAAGCAATTTATTTAGGATTACAAGAAATATTAACTATAGGTTTATTACTTGCCACGTATCCTCTTTATCGGATACTAGGGTTTTACGCTACTCTAACAATCGTGGTTGTAGGGATATCATTGATTGTTTTCTGGCCACTGAATCGAAGAAGTGTTTTAACTGCTCTTCTTTATTCTGCCCTTTTAGTCATTTTATGTTATCTAGTTTTTAAAGTTAGCCTAGGTTTAATCACACCAGTAGGTGTTTTAATTTAATGGGAGGAC
>JBBAFS010000029.1:0-19323 GCA_041655255.1 Sphaerochaetaceae bacterium | reverse complement strand
CCCCCCTATACTCTGGTGGAACAAGTGTTGCAAGGCGAAGCATAATCTCATCGGCAAGCTGTTGACGAGTGGCACTATCAAGTCGCCCGCCTTGTTGTTTAATCACAAACACCTCTCCAACAGCTATATGTAAAGGTGTTCTTTTAAAGCGTTTAAGATTCTCTTTTATCTTTTCAAACCCAGTAATCGCAATAGGGACAATAGGGACGCCCCCTTTGTGGGCGATAAAAGCGACTCCCGGTTTTCCACTTTGTAAAGAACCATCTTTGCTTCGAGTCCCTTCAGGTGCGATAGCTAACATCTCTTCTCTCTTTAACACTTGAAAACAGCTTTCCATCGTCTCTCGACCCATGTTATCTCGATCAACAGGGATAGAGTTCCACAAGTTCATAATAAAGCGGAGAAACCATGTGTCCCATAACTCTTTTTTAGCCAAAGCTATCATCTTTCGGGGTCGTAAAAATACATACATCAGTGGCCCATCAAATGTTGAGGTGTGATTGGCAATAATCATCAAAGGACCTTCGGTGGGGACTTTCTTAAATTCAGAGGTATCGAATCTATAAAAAAGGCGAAACAGTGTTCTAAAAAGAGCATTCACAATTCGTTCTTGAAATTTCATGAGAGCACTATAACAAACAATTGCCTTTTGTATCTAGCTAAGAAGCATAAAAGCAAATGGAATGGTTATTATTGAAATCAGAGTAGAGACCACTACAATCGAACTTGCATAGCGAGAGGGGACACCATAACGTACAGGTAACACTGCAGTAAATACTGCTGGAGGGAAAGAGGCTGTTACAACAAAGACGACTTTTGGCATACCAGTAATGTTAAAGAGATAGGTACATAACAATCCAACCAAAAATCCTCCCACCATCCGTAGTAATACTGATACAAAGAGGTGAATATCGAGGTACACTTTATGAGATTGAAGCATTGCCCCCAGTAAGTAGGCAGCTAAAGGAGGACCTATGTTTCCTCCAAACTCCATTGCTTGTAATAAAGGGTCCCACACGGGAATCTTAAAATAGGTGAAACATGCACCGAGAATAATTGCCCATACTACAGGAGCTTTCACGACGTTTAATAAAGACTTCACTGAAAACCCACCGGTGATAATCATCAACCCAATAGTAAGCATGTAAAACGACTGTATTTGATCAAAAATGACCACAACATTCATAGCAGCAATACCGCCCCAGAGTTTCATCAAAGGGATGCCTAAAAAACCTGAGTTCATAAACACGGTGGAGGGGACTGTTTCACGAGGGTCTATCTTGGCAATTTTTGCATAGAGGTAACTTATACCAATCATGATTGCGACAAATACCGTAATAGATTTGATCATATCAACGACTAAAGCACCTTGGATATCACTGGTATATAGTGAGAAGAAGATCAGTAGTGGCATAAAGATATCACTTACTATGTGAATCATAGTCTTCTCATCGAGTTTGAATATGTTGTGAGTGAGATACCCTAAAAGTGCAATGAGTAAAATGGGGAGCATTTGGATGAACGCTTGAATAAACATAACTCTGATACTAAACCATTATGAAAAGATATGACAACTCTAAAGTTGAAAAGAAGAGGGGGGAAACACCCTGCTTCACATCGTAGCTTGATGCTCTTTTGTGTATATATGACAGAGTGTGACATATTGTTATGTTAATAGTTATACCTATATCAAACTTATGGTATGGTAATACAAACATATAAGAGGAGTTGTGGATGAAAACATATAAGAAGGCATTCTTAATCCTGTTCATTCTGTGTCTAAGTGTGGGCACTCTTGTTGCAAAAGAGAGTTCTACTAGTGGTTCCGTTAAACTTACAGCAAGTACTGCTCCTGAGTTTAAAATTGATGCGGGGTACACCGTCAAACTCCCTATTTGGGGAGAAGGTCCTCTTTTTGGGGGAAACAACGTTAAGATTAAAGGTGGATTAGGCATCACTCCTGTCACCATCAGTGTCAATGCCGATGTCATTCTCACTCCGATTGCCGTTGCTGAGATCTCGTTAGGTGGACAAGTTGGAACTGGATGGAACTTTGATCTCATGGGTGTTGAAGGACTCAGAAAAGGAGATGGGATTAGTCCTGCCGTATCCGATACTATGAACGGAATTTATGCCAAAGCAAAAGGTGGTGTTGCTCTTCAATTTGATACTGCAGCTATTTGGCCAGGAGCGTGGACAAGCGTAGTACTGCGAACTTACCATGAAATGAATTACCAAACATACACTAACAAGTTTTCTGACACTCCGAGTTATAACGCTTGGGAGTTTGAAACTGGTGGGCTTCACCAAGATGGATGGAACTACAAAGGCGAATACGTTGTTGGATACCAGATGCCTTTAATTATTAATATGGCTGCTATTATGGTTGAAACTTATCTAGAGAATATTGGTAATACAAGCAATTATGAGACCCCAATGACAATTGATGTGGGTATTATTGCAAACTTTGCGTTTACTGACTCTCTTAATCTTACTGTAATTCCACAGTTTTCTACCCGAAAAACAGATAAAGAGTCCCGTTTTGTGAGTCAAAAACCCTTCGGATGGAAACGACTTGCTGCTCAGCTGACATATTCATTCTAATAGTGTAACGTGCTCTCATACACAGTATAAAACGATTCTCTTACTTCTTCTAAAGGAGTAAGAGAGTTGTTGATATAAGACAATATTACTTCTTCTTGGAGATCCACTTGAACGATAAAAGCCGAATCAAACATCTTGAGTATGTAAAAGGACTCTCATTTACAACTATTGCCGTTATTGTATTAAGCTTTGATGCAATTTTAATTCGACTCTCTCATATGAGTAGCACCAGTGCTGCTTTTTGGAGAGCTCTTTTTGCAGCAATTTCATTAACGGTTATATTTTTTAGTACATACCGATCTCAAGCATTGAGTATGTTAAAAAGAGGTGGCATCAGAATCCTTATATCGGGATCACTTTGGGGTACAAGTAGTATCTTCTTTGCTTTTGCTGTGATGAGAGCTGGCGTTGAAACAGCCTTAGTGATGTGGAGTTTAGGTGCTTTTTTTGCGGCAGCTTTTAGTTTTATTTTTTATAAAATACGACCTTCATTAGTTACCTTATTAGCAGCTTTAGTTGCATTAGGTGGAATTGTATTTATCTACCGTAAAGGGTTAGGAGATATCCCCTTAGATGGCTTTCTATTTGCTTTGGCAGGACCAACACTCATTGGTGGGCATCTTACCTATTTACGGTTTAATAAAGATCTCAGCCGATCAGGTATTTTAATGGTTGGTGCTACTTTAGGGACTATTGTAACGTTTTTCGTTGCAGATTTTAATGTAGCTGTTGGTAGTGGCTCATTGTGGCCATTGGCTATATTAGGGCTCTTTGTTCTCCCCTTCAGTCAAGTGCTTATTGGGACAGGGACAAAATATGCTCCAGCTGCAGATATTGCTCTAATCTTATCTACTGAGACAATCTTTGGGATTCTCTATGTATGGCTCTTTTTACGTGAAGCCCCTGGACTCGATTTCATTTTCGGTGCTGCAATAGTCTTTATTGCAATCACAGTGAACTCGTTGTACCAGTCAAAAACGTAAAAAGAGGAGCACAAAGGAGCGGTATCGCGACTTTGTCCCTCTTATTGACCTAATATCCCCCTCAATATATGCTTTAGACACTACAAATAGGGAGAAATAGATGAAGAACATAGACTATGCGAATGCGCTTCGGATACTAAGTATTGATGCTATTCAAAAAGCAAATAGTGGACATCCAGGGGCTCCGATGGGAATGGCAGATATTGCCGAGGTGTTATGGAGAAGCCACCTAAAGCACAATCCAACTAACCCACATTGGCTGAACCGAGACCGGTTTGTTCTCTCAAATGGTCATGCCTCTATGTTGTTATATGCGTTATTACACCTCACTGGCTATGACCTCTCTTTAGAAGATATTAAACAATTTAGACAAATTCACGCTAAAACTGCAGGTCACCCTGAGTACGCCCATGTTGATGGGGTAGAGACAACCACTGGTCCTTTAGGGCAAGGGTTGGCAAATGCGGTAGGAATGGCTATTGCTGAAAAATCTCTTGCCTCTCAATTTAACAAAGAGGGCTTTAACCTCATCGATCACTTCACCTACGCATTTGTTGGTGATGGGTGTTTGATGGAAGGAATTAGCCACGAAGTTGCCTCATTTGCTGGAACTCATAAACTTGGAAAGTTGATCGTCTTTTATGATGATAACGGAATTTCCATTGATGGTGATATCTCACAGTGGTTCACTGATGATACCCCATCCCGTTTTGAGGCATATGGATGGCATGTGATTCCAGTTGTTGACGGTCATGATCCTAAAGCTATCGATACAGCGATTAAAGATGCTCAGAAAGTCACTGATAAACCAACACTCATTTGTTGTCAAACAGTTATTGGCTTTGGTTCTCCAAATAAAAAAGGGGATGCCTCTAGTCATGGTGCTCCTTTAGGAGATGATGAAATTGAGCTCACACGTAAAGAACTTGGCTGGGCCTACGAAGAACGTTTTTTTGTTCCCCAAGAGTTGTATGACGGATGGAATGCTGTTGATAGTGGTGCTACCTTAGAGAAGAAATGGAATGAGATGTTTGACTCATATGCAAAGGCCTATCCTCAAGAAGCCAAAGAGTTACAACGTCGACTCTCACACACCCTTCCTGAAGGGTGGGAGACATCCTACGATGAGATGGTTGCTTCATGGCAAAAAGAGGGTGTTAAAGTAGCGACTCGAAAAGCTTCTGAAATGGTATTAGATCATGTTGGAAAAGTGATGCCTGAGCTCTTAGGTGGTTCTGCAGATTTAGCGCCCTCAAATTTAACAAAACACACCTCTTCTAAAAACATTACTCCTGATGATGCCTCAGGAAACTACCTCCACTACGGAGTTCGTGAATTTGGAATGAGTGCCATGATGAACGGAATCTACCTACATGGAGGATTTAAACCATACGGTGGTACATTCTTAATCTTTATGGAGTATGCCCGTAATGCAGTGCGCATGGCTGCTTTAATGGGTCTTCCAGTTACCTATGTATACACTCACGACTCTATTGGGCTAGGAGAGGATGGTCCTACTCACCAACCTGTTGAACAAGGATCTATGCTACGCCTCACTCCCAATGTAGAGACGTGGAGGCCTGCTGACGCTGTTGAAACAGCCATAGCATGGAAAAGTGCTCTTAAGCGAACAGATGGCCCTACAGCGCTTTTGTTAAGCCGACAAGGTCTTGCGATGCAAGAGCGTGATGAGCAGATGCTTTTAAATGCTGCTAAAGGTGGATATGTCATCTTCCAACACGGAAGTGGTGAGGATTTGATTCTCATTGCTACTGGAAGTGAAGTTGCCCTAGCTATTGAAGCTGCGAAAAAATTGGCTTCTGAGAGTGTGAATGTACGAGTTGTCTCACTTCCTTCAACTGAAGTGTTTGATAAACAAGAGACTTCTTATAAAGAATCAGTTCTCCCTTCAAAAGTGACTAAACGAATTGCCGTAGAGGCGGGGATTCCCGATTATTGGTATAAATACACTGGCTTAGAAGGGAAGATTATAGGTATGAACACCTTTGGATTATCTGGACCAGAGAAAGAACTTTATGACTATTTTGGCATCACAGCTGATGCTGTTTACTCTAGTGCTAAAGAACTTCTCTCATAAGGGAGATACTTATCATATTGCATAGGCCCTCTATGACGAGGGCCTTTACTATTGTTCCATCTGCTCCTCTAAAGCTTTACGAAGGCGTACTTGATACACACTATTCGCTATAATGGCAATTAGAAGGATAAACGATCCCATAATAAAGTCGGCAGGGAAAGAGATATTTGTACATATCCACAAATAGATCATCCCAACAATGGGTGAGAGTAACAGAATTAACGAAATTTGGGTCGATGAGATATAACGAGTTGCTTTACATATCATCAGCAATGAGAAAGGGAGAATAACAGAACCTACCACTATCAGTGGCCATAGATGTCCTGACTGAAATGAGAGATTTCCTCGAGATATGGGTAACAAAAGAAGAAAAGCAATCAAACTTCCAATCGAAAGTGCAGCTGTGTTTTTAATCTCTTTGTTGTGCCACGTAAAGGTGAGTGTTGTTGCTATGAAGATAGGAGTTGAGATAGCCCACAACACAGAAGAGAGTGTTAACGAGGAGAGTTCCCCTCCGAAGATAAAAGAGATTCCAGCGATGATGTACACCGTTGCTAAGAATGTGACAAATGAGGGACGTTTTTGAAAGAATATGAGTCGCAATATAGAGGTAATAATCGGTGTACACGAAAGACCAATGAGTGTAAGAGCCACATTGTCTCTTAAGATACCTAATGAGAACCCTACAATACTCACACCCCAAAAAACACCACTGAGATACAATTTCCATCCCCCTGTCCGTAGGATTGAAAATGATGCCCCTTTATGAATAAGGAAAAATAGTGCACTTAATGTGATAGTCATAAAAAGTGCTATCCATACCATTACTGTATATACAGGTAGGTGGGCTTGCTCGGTAAATAGAGGAAAAGAGCTTGTAGCAATGACACTTAAAAAGCTGAAAGTAGCTCCTATTATATATTCGGCTCGTAATGATTGTGTATGTTTCATCTCACTCTCCTTTGATTAGATCTACGTGAGCTAATTCACTATAGGTTAACACGCCGTTGATTCGACTCGATTCCATTAAACTGATGCGATTCACCTCTATAGGAAATCTTTGCACAACAATAGATGTGGCATCTATGTTGATGTCTCTTCCAAGGGTGATATGAGGTGTATAATGAGGATCTACTACTTCGTGAGAGAGTTGAGTTGCTATGTTTGTGTACAGCTCTGTGATTTGTGGGTGTGATTCAATTGCGAGGTAATACAACCCCCGTTTGAAAGAAGAGATACCATGACAGTAGAGGGTAAAACTCTTAGAGCGAAGAGTGTTAAGGACCTGTTGTAAAAACGGAAGATCTTCAATTGGGCGCTCTCCTACAAAATATAAGGTGATATGAAAATTCTCTTTGCGAGTATAGCGTCCATGAGGAGACATTTTTCTAAGAAGATGTTGATAATATTTGACAGTTTTTACAACTGAGGGGTCGATAGTAATTGCATAAAATAGACGCATCCTCTCTCTCCTTGGTTTGTAACTCTATCTCATTATACTCTCTTTTCTTCCTCACTTGTGCTACATTAAGTTCTATGAAGATAGAAACGAGAAATATGATTGTTGTATTGGTGGTAATTTCACTAAGTGTCCCTCTTTTTTCTTCCCCACCATCTAACGTAGTCGATGATCTATGGTTTGAAACGAAGTACTCTTACGCTTTAGATCTTGGTAGTGATATCTTAGATATAACAAATATTGCCCTCCCTCTTACATTCGCTTTTATAGCCAAAGGGGATGATTATCTTGGTCTCTCTCTTATGTATGCAACTACTGTCGCTATAGGATATGGAAGTAGGACTGTATTAAAGAGTGTCATTAATCGTAATCGTCCTTATACCTATGACCCTTTTTTTGGTACTTCATACAATAGTGATGATCGCTCTTCTTTCCCTTCAGGTCACGCTATGCGGGCCTTTAGTAGTGCTAGTTTTATTCAAACACTGTTTTCACTCCAGTATCCAAACAGTAAGTGGAAAACCCCACTAAGTATCACAGCGTGGAGCCTAGCGCTCACAACATCGCTCTTACGTATCGCTAGTGGTTCTCATTTTATCACAGATGTAGTAGCAGGAGCTGCTATTGGAGCACTAATTGGTTTTGGTGTCCCGTACCTAAGTCATACTCTCAATATATTTCCAAAAGAGGACATACACATAGCTATAACACCAGGTGCTATAGCTATGAATTATTCGTTTTAATGAACCTTTAGGCGTGGTTTAAATACGAAGAGATTATTTCAGCACATCTGTTTTGGCTAAAACGGGTAATCTTCATCTCTCGATTAGCGCTTTCGGGGGAGTCTGAAGCATGAGCTGTGTTTACCATGATATCTTTACCAAACTCTCGTCGTACGGTCCCTTCAGGGGCTTTGGATGGATCTGTTGGCCCTAAGACCTCTCTGATTTTAGAGATAGCATCAACACCCTCGTACACAAGGATGAGACACTTTACCGAACCTCGTTGAGCTCGTTGATCAAATGGGACTATTGAGGGTCTACTTCCACTCATAAATTCAACAATTTTTTCAAATTCAGCTTGAGCATATTCACTTCCAAAACTCTTAACCAGTGCATCGAGAGTTTCATCAGAGAAAGCCATCTCAAATTCTTCTTCTAAACACTGTTTCGCTTTCTTCCCCATAATTGGGCTTAATTTCTTTTGAAGTGCTTCTTGGACAGGACCATAGAATTCAAGCGCTTCGGCAACGCTCATTTGATGAAGTTTCATCCCTACAATTCTTAAGCCAGTACGGCTGAACATATCAATAATAGTACCAGGCTTACTTGAAGCGTGACGCCAGTTATCTGGTTTTATAATAACAAGAGTTTTCTCCCGTTTTTCACCTTTTACAGGAGCTCGTTCAATGAGGTTTGATTGAGTAGGGAGCCAAGAAGCTAACAGTGTTAATACTTTATCGGCATATTCTTGATTTCGGGGAGTAAATACCGCAGGTTCAAAATAGGCAACCTTTTGTGGATCTTGTGGGTGGTAAATAAGATCACTGTACGTATCACGAATAGTCTCACCTGTGAGAGACTCAACACTTCGGTTGTGTGGATACAAAGCACCGCAAATATCACTTAATTTTCGAGTGGCATCTTCACCTTTAAATAACAGCAATAAGCTTCGGCGTGTTTTTCCATCAACTGGGCCAATGCTCTGTTCAATATACGAGGCTAATAACTCACCAGCTTCTGGGTTTTTAGGGTCTTTTTGGCTTCTCATTAACTTGGCATACTCGGTAGTGAACATCTCATCAGCAGCAAACATTTGTGCCCCAACGAATTCTAACGATGTTTGGCTTAGTAGACGGCTGATGACACCACCAGTACGACTTTTAGCGACAGTGTACGGCGTCACAATGACATACGACAGTTTCTCTTTCATGATTCATAAACTCCTTAGATACAATACTTTTCTATGATAATCCTCTTTATTTCATTTGTCCACGAACGGTTCATTGTCCGTTATACAACATCATTGACTAGAGTCCCAACCCCTTCGATGACAATCTCTATGGTATCACCTCTGTTCATAGGGCCAATACCGCCACTAGTTCCAGTTAAAATCACATCGCCTGGGAAAAGAGTCATGATGTTGCTGATATAACTCACTAAAAAGAAACAATCAAAGATGAGTGATGAGGTGTGTGAGTCTTGTTTCACCTCTCCGTTGAGAATGCTTTGAATCTTTAGATTGTGAGGATCAATGTCATCACGTATCACAGGTCCAATAGGACAAAACGTGTCAAAACCTTTACATATTGTCCATTGAGCACTCATCGATTGTAAATCACGGGCTGTTACATCATTAGCACATGTATAACCGAGTATATAAGAGGGGGCATCTTTGGCAGTAATATGTTTAGCTTCCTTTCTTATCACAATGGCTAATTCCGCCTCATAATCGACTTGCTTGCTCAAAGAGGGGTAAATAATCTGTTGCTCATGTGCAATTAAAGAACTCAATGGTTTTTGAAATAACAAAGGCTCAGTAGGAACAGGGACACCCAACTCTTGAGCGTGGTCGTGGTAGTTCATTCCCACACAGACAATCTTTGTAGGAGTGGTGGGAACAGCAAGATGTACTTGCGAAAGATGAACATATTGCTGTGTGATGTGAAACGAGGAGAAAAGATCACCTTCAATGAGTTGGATCATTTGATCTTCAATTATCCCATAGCTTAAAAGGCCATCTTTTTTAAAACGGACGTAGTTCATGAATAATAGTGTACCATACAAAAGAGGTGTGTATACACCCGTTCTGAGCTTGAGTAAAGATCAGCAATAGTCTACCATTTAATCTATGCACACAGTAATAATCTTCGATTTAGATGGGACATTATTAGATACCAGTGAAGGTATTTTTAATACAGCTCAATATGTTATGACTTCATTTGATAAAGAGCTCTTAGATGATGAGCAACTTCGCCGATTTGTGGGCCCTCCACTTCGGCTCTGTTTTAGAGATATTGCTGAGATTGAACCAGAATTAGTTGATGAAGCTGTACACAGGTATCGCACATACTACAGTGAAAGTGGTGGTATGGTGAAAGCTGAAATCTATGCCAATATGGTTGAACTATTGCAAGCTCTTAAAGAGAGAGATTATCAATTAGCTGTCGCTACCAATAAAAATGAGAAACTAGCACATACTGTATTAGATCACTTCGGCCTCGATTCCTACTTTGACTATATTGGTGGGATGGATGAAGAGGGAACTCTCACTAAAAGTGACATTATTATAAAAGTATTAAACCACTTTGAACTTAAAGAGGGGCAAAAAGCCTTGATGATTGGAGATACTCACCTTGATCAGGAGGGGTCCCAAAATACAGGAATCGATTTTGTTGCAGTGAAGTGGGGTTTCGGATTTAATAGTGATACTCCACCACAACAATCATCTTCCCTTATTGCCTATATTGAAGATCCTTTAGATCTCCTTGCCCACCTCTAAGTTGTAGGTGTGACCATAAGAAACATAGTTTTTTCCATTTTGTTTAATCTTCTTAATGTCGTCATCACTTAATGAGCGTACTACCCGCGCAGGCGATCCCATAATCAACGAGCGGGGAGGGAAGACCTTTTTTGGGGGGACTAATGAGCCAGCAGCAACAAGGGATTCTTTACCGATGACACTCTCATCTAATACAATAGCACCCATGCCAATGAGTACGTCATCTTCAATAGTGCAGGCGTGTAAAATAACACCATGGCCAACAGTGACACCTTTTCCTACAACAGTAGGAATATTTCGGTCGACATGTATTAAACAGTTATCTTGAACATTCGATCCATCTCCAATAGTAATGGAGGCAATGTCTCCACGAATGGTGGTATTAAACCAGACACTTACATCGTCTCCTAAGATAACTTCTCCTATAATATCGGCTGAGTGGGCAATAAAAGAGGCCTTCTCAGTGTAAGGTGTTTTTTCATTCATTGTGATTATCATATGCTTTGTACCTCTTGCCCTAATGTAAGATAAAACCTGCTTTAAGGAAATAGTATTGACCAATTGCAACAGATAGTGTAGGTTTTTTCTAGTAATCGCGGTAGTGGTGGAATTGGTAGACACGCTAGCTTGAGGTGCTAGTGGGCGAGAGCTTGTGCTGGTTCAAATCCAGTCTACCGCATACAGATAGGACTTCTTCACATAAAGTGAGGAAGTCCTCTTTCATTATAAACACACTAATCTTACTTTCGTTTAGTCGATTCACGCTCAATGAGGGTGTAAGGAATCACAATATTACGCATCGTAGGTTCTTCTTTTCCAATGATCCGTTTGTGAAGAAGCTCCACTGCAAGTTTTCCCATCTCTTTAATTGGTTGTTCTATGGTTGTGAGGGAGGGGTCGGTGTATTCGGAGAACTCGATGTTATCTACCCCAATAACCGAAACATCTTCCGGGACGTTCAGACCACTTTCAACCAGTTGTCGAATTGCTCCAATCGCTAAATCATCACTTGTTGCAAAGAGGGCACTAAAGGGGATATTTCTTTGTAATAAAGCTTCAGTAGCTCTCTTTCCTTCTCTCATCGTGTAGGAATCGACATAGGAAGTAAGATCTTGGTTGTATCTAATACCATGTTCTTGTAGTGCCTCTTTATACCCTTGTTCTCGGTGAGTTCCAAATGAAAATTTCCTTCCTACGATAAAAGCAATATCTGAGTGACCTAATGAGATGAGGTAGTTTGTCGCCTCTTTGGCTCCTAGTCGGTCACTGATGTGAATATGTGTTGGCCACATGAAATTCTCAATTTCGAAAGTGAGGTGAATTACTGGTATTTCTTGTTGTTCTACATAGGTGCAAAATTCAGGAAGCTCAATCTCTTTAAGTTGTACAATCCCATCGAGCCGTTCACTTTTAAGTTTATGTAATACTTCTTCTTCACCAGAGTCTTCACTAGAGATGAAAATGAAGTTTGTGTAATACCCGTAGGACTCTACATTGTGGGCAACTTCACTAAACAACTGCCGTTGGAATTGGTTGAAGGTATCGGGAAGAAGAATGCCAACTTTACTTGTCTGCTTAAGTACAATATCTCGAGCAGCTCGATTGGGGACAAAACCGGTCTCTTCAATAACCCTTAGTACCCGTTCACGTTTATCGGCTTTGACACTCGGTTTATTATTCATAACCCGACTGACTGTCGAGACAGAAACTCCAGCTATTCTAGCAATATCTTTTATGCTCAACATAGCTCTATTCCTTAATGGGGGAGTGCCATAATAGCTTGAACAGCTTCTTGGTAGGTATTTTTGGGAGATAATTCAAAGGCAACAACACCACGATACTGAGCTTTGATTAATTCATTACAGATATTGTGATAATTAATCTCACCAGTTCCTGGTTCATGTCGACCCGGGGAGTCGGCAATGTGGATATGACCAATTTCTTCTTGCCACGTATAAAAATTGGGAATCAAGTTTCCATTATTAATGTGCATGTGGTACATATCATACAACACCTTGATCTTAGGAGAGTTTACCACCTGAATAAGATGGCCTCCTTGATCAACACTTTGTAAAAAATTACCAACATGGTCTACATGGATATTCAGTGGTTCAACGACACACATAATGTTCTCTTTTTCGGCATATGGAGCTAATGCTAAGAGGGTTTTAGCCATATTCATAAAAAGCCGATAAGAGGGGACTTCATTATAGGTATCAATTACTTGGCCTTGCTCATCAAGAGCGTTTGAGTGAAGTACAATCTTAGGAGACCCAATTTTTTTGGCTGCTTCAATAGAAGCACGGGCATAATCGATGTACCCTTTCATATGAGAATCATCACATAAGGCATAATCTGAAGCATCGCCACTGATAGTCGAAATCGGAAGATTATGTTCTTTAGAAAGTTCATCGATACGTTGTAAATCTTTATTCTCCCAAGACCAAAACTCAACTTCATCAAAACCAGATGTTTTACTGATTGCAAAGCGATCGTAAAAAGGGATTGTGGGAAAAAGCATCTCAATATTTGCGCTGAACGTTAACATAAATCCTCCATATAAAAAGTAGGGGCCAGTGTTGGCCCCCACTATAGTAGATGTTCTTATTGAAGAGCGTCTAAAGCAGCTTGTGCATTTGCTTTGGTGATGATGTCGACTCCACTGTCGATTCGAATATCAATTTTTTCACCATTAGCAGCTTTCACTGCGTTTACAACTCCAAGGTAACCCATCATCTCAGGTTTCTGAGCTGCGGTTCCAAAGAGGCCATCTTCTAAGATTGACTCTAAGGCAGTTTTGTTTCCGTCAGTTCCGAGAACAAGAGCTTTTACGTTAGCTTGTTGAAGAGCTTGTAAAGCACCTAAAGCCATCTCGTCGTTTGAACAGAATACAATGTCTACACTCTTGTTAGCTTGAAGGACGTTTTGCATGACGTTGTAAGCAGTGTTACGATCACTAAATCCAGGTTGTCGAGCAACAATGGTGTAACCAGCTTTTCTAAGGGTATCTTCTGCACCGTCAGCACGAGTTGTGGTGGTTGGGTTTCCAGGAGCACCTTCGATGACCACAGCTGTTCCACTTGATTTGCCTAATGCATCAATCATGGCTTTTGCACCAGCAACACCAGCGTCGTAGTTTTCAGTTCCAATGAAGGTATCATAGTTTGTGAAACCTGCTTCCATTGGGGTGTCAACTAAGATGACTGGAATACCTTTTGCTTTTGCATTGTTCAATACACCAACAGCTGTGGGGGGCTGTGAAGGTGAGAACACTAATGCTGCAGGATTTGCAGTAAGAGCGTCTTGAACCATGTTAATTTGTTGTTCAACAGCATCCTCAGTGGGTGGGCCAAGTTTAATTAACTTAACACCAAGCTCTTTAGCTGCATCTTCAGCACCATTAACAACACGCTGCCAGTATTCACTACTAAGAGTTTTAAGAACCATGGCAACTTCCATTTGATCTGATGCTGCTTTTTGCCCTTGAGCAAAAACAACACCGCTAGCAACTAGTACTAGGACTAACAATAAAACTACTCGTTTTTTCATGTATACCTCCTAACTGGTCATGAAAATTGAGAATACAAGAGAGGATAAACCTCTCTAGATACCTATTAATGGACGGAGGACGACTTTTGTCGAACTACGTCTAAATAGACCGCTAAGATAATAACCACACCAATAGCAACTGTTTGATACGCACTATCGACGTTCAATAAGTTCAAGCCGTTACGAAGGACAGCGATAATGAGTACACCGATAATGGTATTGAGGATCTTACCAACTCCTCCTGCAAATGAGGCTCCACCAATAATAACAGCGGCAATTGCGTCCGTTTCATAATCAGTTCCTGCTAATGGATATGCTGCATTTACTCGACCAACGAGTAACAAGCCAGCTAAAGCTGCAAAGAAACCACTGAGTGAGTAGACAATAAGAAGGACTTTATGGACGTTAATTCCACTGAGTCGACTTGCTTCAACGTTTCCTCCCACAGCGTAGATATGACGTCCTGTTGCTGTATGTTTCATAAAGACAAACATAACAGCATAGACAATCGCTACTAAAATTATGCTTGCGGGAATTGGTCCAACAGAGCTTCCTCCTAAAAAGGTAATTGAGTTAGCAAATCCGCTAATTGGTCGAGCAGCAGTCACTGCTAATGCTAAGCCACGACCAATCATTTTCGTTCCCATTGTCGAGATAAAGGGGTGGGGGAGACGAAGTTTTGTAAGGAGGATTCCATTAAAGAATCCAATAAGTGTTCCAACGGCCAATGCAAGTAAAATTGCCAATAGTGGATTCATTGCCATATTCTTAGCAAAGATTCCGAGCATCATAATTGAAATAGCTAAAATTGAACCAATAGAGAGGTCAATTCCAGCAGTCAAAATAGCTAAGAACTCTCCTACACTAATAACAGCACTTACAGTCGCCTGACTTAATACGTTTGTTAAGTTAGAGACGGTAAGAAACCGTGGAGAGAGGATAGCAATAATAGCACTGAGTACAAAAAGGCTTAAAATAATTCCTAAGCTCCCTCTTCTTTTTAACTTCGTCTCTTGCTCTTTCATTTCTTCGACTGATACATCTTCCACAATGGTTGGTTGTGTTAAATCATCTTGTTTTTTATCCATTTCTCTTCCCTTTTTACCGTAATTTCACAGGCTTATTTGTTTTTAATGATTCATTTGCTGCTTCAGCAATCTCCATTGCTTTCACACCATCTTGTAAGGTTATTCGTGGCTCTTTGTTTGCTAATACATCTAAGACAAAGGCCTCTATTTCAGCAGCATATGCTTTTTCGAATCTCTCTAAAAATCCAGGAACGGGATGTTGCTCTAGAGCTTGAGGAAGTAAAACAGTTAACCCGTTATCATGAACACGTCCAATTTGAACAGCTCCGTCACTACAGACAACTTCGGTACGTACATCGTACCCGTATTGGCTGTTTCGACTACTCTCTAAAGATCCCACTTTGCCATTTGCAAAGGTGAGTGAGATATCGACATGGTCGAAATCTCCAGCTTTTCCAATCTCTTCAAATCGGACTACTGCTGCTCTAGCATATACTTCAGTTACTTCACTTTCTAAAAACCATCTCGCTAAATCGAGATCGTGGACAGAAAGATCCATCACAATTCCGCCACTCCCTGGAATGAATTCTAAAGGAGGGGCTCCCGGATCACGGCTAATGCCGACAAAGGAGACAGGAGAGCCAATAGCTCCACTGTCGATAAGCTCTTTAGCTTGAGCGTATGATGTATCAAATCTCCTCATAAAACCGAGTTGAACAAATGAGTTTGTTTTTTCAGCTAAAGCGGTAAGCTCTCGAGCCTCTTGAACATCCAAGCTAATAGGTTTTTCTAAAAAGATTGCCTTTTTAGCTTCAATAGCTTTACGTAAGACTTCAGCGTGAGTCGAAGTACTGGTGGTAATGACCACTGCATCGATATCATCTCGACTAAGAAGTTCTTCATAATTGAGGTAGGTATCTACATCTGCGTAGTATTGTGTAAATCGATCAAGAGAACCTTGAGACACATCACTCACAGCAACTAATTGTGCTTGTGGCACTTGAGCAATATTTAAAGCGTGTCTCAGACCAAGACGACCCAGCCCGATTGCGCCACAACGTAGTTTTTTCATAGAAGATCTCCTTTAAATAGCGTAACCGCTTGCTGCGTACATAATTTTTTCATCTGAGAAGTCGGGTCGGTCCAATTCTCCCATCAACTTTCCTTCATGGAAAACGATAATACGATCAGCCATTCCCATACACTCATCCATTTCACTACTAATCATTATGATAGCCTTGCCTCGAGAGACAAGATCATTCATCAGGTTATACACTTCAATTTTAGCACCAACGTCGATTCCTCGAGTTGGTTCATCAAAGATGAAGATATCTGCTTCAGTTAATAACCACTTTGCTAAGACAACTTTTTGTTGGTTTCCACCACTGAGTTGTCGAGCGAGGGTTTGAATATCTGGCACTTTGATACGGAGACTTTTTACCATGTCTTGTGCTCTTTTTTTCATATGAGCTAAATCAATAAAGAATTTTCGTTTCTGAAATTGTTTTAAGTCGACTAAGGTTGTATTAAATTCAACTGTTTGAAGTAATACTAACCCCTGTCCTTTTCGATCTTCAGTTAAAAAAGCGATACCATGGCGAATTGAGTCACGAGGGTGTTTAATGTTTACCTTTTTCCCTTGAACAAAAATCTCTCCTGAATCGATTGGATCTGCTCCAGTAAGGCCTCGTATGGTTTCAGTTCTTCCTGCTCCAACTAAGCCTGAAACACCTAAAATTTCCCCGGCATGAACTGTAAAACTGATATCTTTGTACACGTTGGAATAAGAGAGACCTTTGACCTCAAGCATCGGTTCTCCAATTGTTGTTTTCACTTTGGGGTATTTGTTGGTGATTTCTCGGCCAACCATCAGCTTTACAATGTCATCAACTGTAACTTCGTCGATAGTTCGATTCGCTACAACAACACCGTCTCGTAACACAGTAAGAGAGTCACATAACATCTTCACCTCATCGAGTCGGTGAGAGATGTAAATCATCGTAACTCCTTTTGCTTTCAGTTTTTCAACAATTTTAAAAAGCTCTCCAGTCTCTTTTTCACTTAAAGAGGCTGTGGGCTCATCCATGATGATGATTCTTGCTTCAGCTTGAACAGCTTTACAAATTTCAACGAGTTGGCGTCGTCCGACTCCCAGTAAGCCAAGTTGTGTATCGGGGTCAATATCTAAGTTGAACTCTTTAAGCACTTCACGAGTAAGGCGTCTTTGTTCAGCGAGGTCTAAAAACTTTGATCCTTTGATGAGCTCCCGACCTAAGAAGATATTCTCAGTTACGGTCATGTAGTTAACTTGGTTCAGCTCTTGGTAGATACATGCAATACCGAGTTCCATTGCTTGGTGTGGAGTCAATGAGGGGTAAGATTCACCTTCAAAGATAATAGTACCACTATCGGGAGCGTGAGCTCCTGCTAATACCTTAATTAACGTAGATTTTCCAGCTCCGTTCTCTCCCACAAGACCATGGACTTGTCCCTTAACAACGTTCATCGTTACATCATCGAGTGCTAAGACTCCAGGGTATTCTTTTCGAATATCCTTGAGCTCCAGTTGATACTTATCAGTAGTACTCATGTTCACTCCATTTTACTTTTCATAGTAGTAGAGTTTGTCGAATACAAGACTAAAGACGAAACTAACTCCAACAAACTTTGAAAACGTTATCACAAAAATCATCGCATCGCTTTTGCGATTTGTCAAGATATAAAGAAGTATACCACCGAAGAAACGAAAGCGCCCTATAAATAAGAGTAAAAAAAGGTCAAATTACATAAAAAATGGAACTATTTTAGATTTCGCTATTGCTTTCTTTGCAATAAAGTCAGACAATGAAACAGTTAAAACTTTGGAGAGATGTATGACAGCTGGCCCAATTCGACAAAAAACCGTAGTGACTCAAGCGATGGAGAGAATCAAAGATCTCATCGCATCAGGACAATATAAGACCGGAGATAAATTCCCCACCGAGCATGAACTGGCAGAACAGTTTCAAATAGGGAGATCCTCTATTCGAGAGGCGATGAAGGTATTTCAACACCTAGGGGTACTCGAATCTCGAGTTCCAAGAGGGACCTATATTTGCGATAGTGCAAATATCTCAAAAGAGGCACTTACCTGGTCAATCTTATTAGGTGATAATGACTTTTACGATCTTCTTGAGTTTAGACTCATTATGGAACAACAAGGTCTGTGGTATATCCTCGTTTACCACAAAGACAACCAAGAGTTCAAAGATAAGGTTGTTGCCAAACTCAACAGTGAAGTAGAAAAGATGGAAGAGGCTCTTAAACTGAATGATTATGAGAGACGGATTGAAGCCGATTATCGCTTTCACCAACATATCATTGCTGCATGTCGCAACGAACTATTTAACTCAATTTACCGAACACTTGATAACTTAATTCGTGAAGAGATGGTCACAGCCGATCATGATAAAGAGTATTACCAAACTAGCCCGGATCGCCATAAACTCCTTATTAAAAAGATTGAAGAGGGGAACTACGATGATACACTAGCAACATATCGATCCCATATTCATGATAGTTATAAAATATTTAACAATATCTCAATAGGAGAGGGAGAAGAGGCGTAATCCTAAGTCTTCTCTCTTTTCTGAGGTCCATGTACATACCAAAGCTCAAACTTTAAATGATGAAATGTTTTAACACCTCCATCTTTTTTGCTTCTTAATCATCTTCAGGCAAAGCTGATATATAAGTCAAGATCTCTCAAATGTTCATTATTTATCAGATGAAAATTTTTAATTTATTTCAGCGTAAGTAAATAGCTAGAATGCATCAGTTGTGCATAATGTTGAATATTTTTGTTGACAACCTGTCGGATTGTAATACAATAGGATTATAAGTCAAAGTCTTTCAGTAATTAGATGTTGTTTTACAATCAAGACTTCGGAGGGGGAATAGACATGGGGAAAGTGCGAGAAACACTTAAGACACCTCACCTTGCTCACAAAGTATTACAATCACCCCACCAAAATAATCAACTTTGTCTAACCACTGAACTTAATATATGCTCCCTTTTAGTGAATCAATGTTTAGCACAATTACATAAGTCTACGTACTAAT
>JBBAFS010000028.1:0-19684 GCA_041655255.1 Sphaerochaetaceae bacterium | reverse complement strand
TTAGTGCTTGAAGAGGGAAGACGTAAAAATCTCTTATCGTTAATGAGTATGCAACAACTCATTGGCAAACGATTAGGAACCAGTGATATTAGTTGGAATCTCACCCCTGTGATTAACTCTTCAGGGAGAATGGGAAAACCCTCAGTAGCTGTTCATATGCTCTTAGCCGAGACGCTCCCTGAAAGTGAGACCTACGCTCGTCAGTTAATACAACTGAACAAAGAGCGACAAAAACAGGGAGATGATGTTTGGGATCGACTCTTACCCAAAGCCAAAAAAAGCTACGAAGAGTTTGATAACAAATTCTTATACGTCGAAGATCGAACCTTACAGCGAGGATTAACAGGGATTATGGCATCACGATTACTACGTCACTTCCAGTGTCCCTCTTTAGTGTTAGCCAATATAGATGATCAAAGAATCACAGCCTCAATGCGCTCTCCGAGTCATTTCAATGTTCGTACGTTCTTATCTCAATTTGAACACCTTTTTACCGATTTTGGAGGACACCACAGTGCTGCTGGCTTTAGCATGGAACAACAACACCTCACATCACTTAAAGAGCAACTTGTAGAGGCAGTGAAACACATCGATGAAAGTGACACTCCAGCTAGTGAAATCGAGATAGATGCCGAACTCACCAGTGAGTATTTAAATCCTGATATCATTCAACTTGTTGAGCTATTTGAACCCTACGGAGAGGGTAATGCACCACTGCAGTTTCTCATTCAACAAGCCGATGTACAACAAGTGCAGTACCTCCCAAATAGAGGTAGTGGCCCGTCCCATGTAAAACTCTTATTGCGCTTTGGATCTTACAGTTGGCCTGCATTATATTGGAATGGAGAACACTCTATTACAGGGGTGATTGAAGAGGGCGATGAGGTCGATGTGGTCTTTAGAATGGGGCGAAACTACTGGAAACAGAGTGAGACTCTTCAATTAACCATTGTGGATATCAGAAAACATAAGACTCCGATAGAGAAAATCATGCGCCTATCTTGACAAAAAGTCCCTTTTTGGTAAGGATACAACTGAAACGGCCCAATGTGGGAAGGGGGTGATTACCATAGCTTACGTTAGAGTAGACGATAATGAACCATTAGAGAAATCGATCAAGAAGTTTAAACGAATGGTCGAGAAAGAGGGCATTATCAGAGAGTGGAAAAGACGCGAATACTTTGAGAAACCTTCTACTATTGAAAATAGGAAGAAAAAGGCATTAGCTCGCAAGCAAATGAAGAAAGTACGTAAAATGCACTCTATGAAAAATTATTAATCGCCTCTGTACTTATGACGAATTTTCCCGTCGGCGTACAGTCGGCGGTTTTTTTTATCCTTTTGGAAGGAGAACGAGATGGAAAAGAGAGATTATCACTTTGAAACACTCCAGGTTCACGCTGGACAAGAGAAACCCGATAGCGCAACAGGAGCTCGAGCAGTTCCAATTTATGCTACAACTAGTTTTGTTTTTGACGACACTCGTCATGCAACAGCACTCTTTGACCTTAGTGAGAGTGGAAACATCTATACACGAATTATGAATCCTACCACCAGCGTATTTGAAGAGCGCATTAACGCCTTAGAGGGGGGAGTAGGTTCTTTAGCTTTAGCGAGTGGTCAAGCTGCAATTACGTTAACTATTCAAAACCTTGCCCATAGTGGACACCACATAGTTGCTTCACGAAGTATCTATGGGGGAACTCACAACCTCTTTAGTAGAACTCTCAAAGAGAGTGGTATTGAGTGTACTTTCTTTGATGCCTCTGATCTTGATCAATTAGCCGACGCTATTAAAGAGAATACCCAATTAGTATTTATAGAGAGTATCGGAAACCCCAATGCCGATCTTATCGACATTGAAGAAGTTGCCCGTATTACTCACTTGCACAATATTCCTTTAGTTGTAGATAACACTTTTGCCACACCGTACCTTATGCGTCCATTTGAACACGGAGCAGATATTGTGGTCCACTCGGCGACAAAATTTCTTGGAGGACACGGAAATTCCATTGGCGGGGTGATTGTTGATGGGGGGACATTTGATTGGAAGCAAAGTGGAAAATTCCCCTGGTTTGTCGATCCCGATCCCAGTTATCATGGAGTGAAATACTGCGAAGCATCACCAAAAGGGGCTTTTATCTTACGAGCACGAGTAGTATTACTTCGTGATTACGGCTCCGCTTTAAGCCCATTTAATTCGTTTCTCTTTTTACAAGGATTAGAGACTCTCTCTTTGAGAGTTGAAAGGCATGTTGAAAACACCCTTAAAGTTGTTACATTCTTAGATAATCATCCTCAAGTAGAGAAGGTAAATCATCCATCTCTTTCAACAAACCCCACTTACCACCTCTATGAGAAATATCTTCCCAAAGGGGGAGCTTCAATATTCACCTTTGTTGTGAAAGGGGGATATGAAGCAGCACGAAACTTTACCGACAAATTAGAGATCTTCTCACTTCTTGCAAATGTAGCCGATGTGAAATCACTCGTCATTCATCCTGCAAGTACTACCCACAGTCAAATGACTCAAGAGGAACTCCTACAAGCAGGAATAGAGGAGGGGACGATTCGTCTCTCAATTGGAACTGAACATATCGACGATATTATAGCCGATTTAGATCAGGCTCTTACGTTATAGGAGAAGGTCAATGCCTGTTAAAATTAGTGATGCTTTACCGGCAAGAAAGATTTTAGAGCAAGAGAATATCTTTGTGATGACCGAAAAACGGGCATCCGCTCAAGATATTCGTCCATTGAGATTACTCATTCTTAATCTGATGCCACTTAAAACATCGACTGAGACATCACTATTGAGGCGATTGTCGAACACTCCCTTACAAATTGAAGTCGATTTTCTCAGGACCGAAACCTATACCTCAAAACACACCTCGGTCGAATACCTCAAAGAGTTTTATAAAACATTTGATCAAGTGAGACATACCACGTACGACGGTTTTATTATGACTGGTGCTCCTGTGGAACTGATGGACTTTGAACAAGTCGATTACTGGGATGAACTACAAGAGATTATGAGGTGGGCTTCAGATAATGTCTTTGCCACCCTCTCTTTGTGTTGGGGCGCTCAAGCTGCATTATATCACCACTATGGGATTCAAAAATATCCTGTAAAACAAAAAGTATTTGGGGTTTTTGAACACACTGTATCTGTTGAAAATACTCCACTACTGCGGGGGTTTGATGACATTTTCTATGCTCCTCACTCTCGACATACCGAAGTGAGAAAAGAAGATATAGAGGCCAAAGGACTCACCATTTTAAGTGAGAGTGAAGAAGCTGGTATTTATATTGTAAGCAATAAAGATGGAAGAGAGATCTTTGTATTAGGACACCCTGAATACGACAGTGACACTCTTGATCAAGAGTATCAAAGAGATGTGAAAAAAGGGCTAGACATAGAGGTCCCATATCGGTATTACAAAGATGATGATCCCTCTCAAGGGATACAAGTAAGATGGTTTAGCCATGCTCAGTTATTGTATTCAAATTGGCTTAACTATTACGTATACCAAACAACACCATTCGATTTGAGTCTGTTACCAAAAGGGAAAGGACCACATTCGTGGTAAAAAGTGAATAATATTTACCTTAAGGTAAATTTAACATTAAGTATTTGACTAAAACATCATTATTAGAGTAAAATTCTACCGTGATGTAAGTCGTAGGAGGAGAGCGTGCTCATATTAATTTCTGATGCTTTTGATTCCTCATTAGAAGGAAAACTGAAACAATTTGGTGAAGTGACCACCGACAAAGGACGTCTCTCCGAGGCAGATGTTATTCTTGTTCGTAGTAAAACTCGCTGTGACAAAGAATATATCGACTCAGCAAAGAAGTTAAAGCTAATTATTCGTGGAGGAGTTGGGGTCGATAACATCGATGTCCATTACGCCGAAACAAAAAACGTTGTGGTGCGTAATACTCCAAAAAGCTCTGCTATTGCTGTTGCTGAACTCACGATGGCTTTGATGTTAAGCGTTCCTACTAATCTTATTGAAATACACAATGGGATGAGAGAAGGTAAATGGCTTAAAGGGATGAAGCGAACTGAATTGTACGGTAAGACCTTAGCCTTACTAGGGGCAGGTAATATTGCAAAAGAGGTTGCCAAACGTGCCAGTGCTTTTGGAATGAACATTGTTGCCTACGATAAATATGTTACCAATAGTAACGATGTAAAGTTAGTCTCTACTGTCGAAGAGGCAGTTGAGAGTGCCGATTATATCTCCATGCACCTTCCTCTCACTGATGAGACTTACGCTATGATATGTGACTCATTTATCCATAAGTGTCAAAACCGTCCTGTGATCATCAACACAGGAAGGGGATTATGCATTGATGCACAAGATATGGTTAAAGCTTTAGATGAGGGGACGATATCTTGGTATGCAACTGATGTTTACCCATCAGATCCTCCCGCTGATTCATATCCACTATTACAACACCCAAAAGTGACGCTCACCCCCCACGTTGGTGCTTCAAGTGAAGAGAACTTATTGCGCATCGGGGATGAAGTTATTTCGATTATTGAAGAACTACTACAAGAAGGTGCTATATGAGCAGAAAAAGAAACTTTTACGCTGGCCCTTCGACCATGCCACTTGAAGTGTTAGAGACACTTCAACAAGAGTTTGTCGATTTCCAAGGAAATGGATTATCACTTATTGAGGCAAGTCACCGCGGAGAACCATTTGAGTCGTTCTATTTTGAAACCCTTGAAAAAGTTCGCTCCATCATGGAGATCCCCAAAGAGTACGAAGTATTCTTTTTAGGTGGTGGTGCGACTCTCCAATTTGCTATGATCCCACTCAACTTTTTACCTAAAAGGGGAGTGGCCGATTATATCAACAGTGGAACATGGTCCTTAAAAGCTGCTAAAGATGCACAAAAGGTGGGAAACATTAACTACTATTATGATGGCAGTTCATCAAACTTCGCCTTTTTGCCCGAAGTAGACTCTGTCACCCCATCAGCTCAATCAGAGTATCTCTATTTGTGCTCAAATGAGACTACTGGTGGTCTTCAGTGGCAAGATTTCCCCGATACAAAAGATGTTCCTCTTATTGCCGATATCTCAAGTGATTTAATGAGTCGCCCAATTCCCATAGAGCGGTTTAGTCTCTTATTTGCGGGAGTTCAAAAAAACATAGGACCTTCGGGTGCCACATTAGTGATTTTGAAAAAAGAGATGTTAGAGCGACAACAAAGAGAACTCCCCGGTTACTTAGATTACAAAGTTCATGTAAAAAACGAGGGATTATATAATACTCCCCCTGTTTTTAATATTTGGGCAGTAAGACGGGTGTTAGATTGGATTGAGAAACATGGTGGAACCAAAGGGATGGCTCAGCGTGCTGAGAAAAAGTCTTCACTCTTGTATCATGCCATTGAAGCAAGTGGAGGATTTTATCACTGCCACGTCAATGCCGATTATCGTTCTAAGATGAACATTGTGTTTAGACTTCCAAGTGAAGAGTTAGAGAAAAAGTTTTTAACTGAGGCAAAAGAGGCCAACATGGTAGGCCTTAAAGGTCACCGATCGGTCGGTGGAATGAGAGCCTCATTATATAACTCACTTCCAATTGAGGACGTTGAAGAGCTCGTCTCATTAATGAAGGAGTTTCAGAGAGTAAACGGATGATTAAAAAGATTGACGAAACAAACAAAGCTATTATTCGCAAACTTGCAGACGGACGAAAACCTTTTAGTAGTATTGCTGAAGAGTTATCAATCACAGAAAACACAGTTCGTGCCCGAGTAAATAAACTCATTGAAGAGGGAGTATTGTGTATTTCGGGTCTTATCGACCCAGAGCAAGTCCCTGGACTTCAGGTCGTTATGATGGGTGTGAAACTAAAGACCATGGAGTTAGGACGTAAAGCTGAGGAATTCAGCCGACTAAGGGGAGTGATCTCTGCAGTTGTGGTTACTGGTCGTTACGATCTCATTGTACAAGCGATCTTAAGTGAAGAGGAGGGACTCTCTTTACCTCACTTCTTTAACCGTGAATTAGCAAAAATTTCAGAGATTTTGGAAGTAGAAACGTTTGTTGTCTACCAATCATATAACTATAGAGTCCCATTTATCCTCTAAAAAGGTAGAGTGAGGTTCTCTTGTAAAAAGCCTAAAACAGGGAGCTTTATCTCCCTGTTTCTATTAGATAATTCTTTACTGATAAAAGATTAGGGGTGTTTACAACAAAGTGTGAAAATTGTTGTTGACAACTCGAAAGTCTCCCCCCATAATATGACAATGCTTCAACAAATAAACAGTGGTTCAAATGGTGATACATCCTATTCGGTTGCCACTACAGTATTGAAAGCTTTTACTCTTTTGGAATTTATTGCCACAAGTCAGCCCGTACAGCCTGCTACTATGTGTAAGGCTTTGGGCCTCACTCGTGCCAATTTACACCGATTACTCTTTACCTTAATGACCTTGGGGTATATAGAGAAATCGAGCTTAGGTTATCAATTGAGTTTAAAGTTATATCAACTAGGAAGCAAGGTCCCAATTAAAGAACAACTAAGAGAGAGTGCCCGTCCTACTATGGAAGAGCTAGCCCATTACACAAATGAAAATATTTATCTTTCGGTGCTCTACCATGATATGGTCATATCCATTGAGGAGGTCAAAAGCTCTCATGCCGTTGTTCTGAATCCCGATGTTACATACACATATCCTATTAATACATGTGCCAGTGGGAAAGTTCTATTATCAGCTATGAGTGATAAAGATCGTAATCAGTATTTAGAGCATGTGACTTTCAGCCAAAAAACGCCTAACACCATTGTTGATCGAGAAAAGTTTGTTGAGGCAATTAAGCAAAGTGCTATCGATGGATATGCACTTGAGATTTCAGAATTTAGCCCCCACATGAATTCAATGGCTTCCCCTATATATAATGCAAAAGGGGATGTTGTTGCCACTATAGCTGTAAGTGGTCCTGCAATGAGACTTACCAAAGAGCGATTATTGCAATTAAGTGAGACATTAAAGAAAGCTGCACACACGATTAGTGAGCATGTAAGTTTTAAAACAAAAACCCCATTTTAAGGGGAAAAAGGAGAGTATATATGAGTAATGAGAAGATGTTTGTTGAAATGTCTATGCCTGGAGCACCGAAGATTGTAACCGTTCCTCCAGGACCAAAATCGAAAGAGATTTTACAATACCAATGGGACAATGAGAGTTCTCAAGTTTCCTATTCAAAAGGTATGCCAATGGCTTTAGCCAGAGGTAAAGGAGCTACCTTAGAAGATGTCGACGGAAACATTTATATCGATATGTTCAGTGGTGCTGGAGTTATGGCACTTGGACACGCACACCCAGAAGTACTTAAAGCCTCACACGAGCAAATTGACAAAGTAACCCATACTCTTGATATTCCATCCGAGACACGAATGAGAATGGTTAAAGCTCTTAAAGCAGTTCTTCCAAAAGAACTTACCCGTGTCTTCTTTGGTGGACCTACCGGTTCAGACGCAGTTGAGCAAGCACTTAAAGTTGCAAAATACAACACAAAGAGAAATGGAATTATCGCATTTGAAGGTGCCTACCACGGAATGACTGGTGCAGCACTTGCCCTGACCAGTGATATTGGTCACCGCCAAGGTGTTGGACAGTTAGTCCCTGGCGTACAATTTATCCCATATCCTTATGAGTATCGTAACCCCTTTGGTTGCCCAACTGATAAAGTTCAAGACCAAGCTGCCGATTTCTTAGAGAGAATCATCGAAGATTCACACAGTGGATATGACCTTCCTGCAGCAGTTATCTTAGAATCTGTTCAAGGAGAGGGTGGAACAATTATTCCAGCACCACGTTTCTTACAAAGAGTAAGAGAGATTACCAAAAAACATGGTATCGTAATGATCGTTGACGAAATCCAAGCTGGTCTTGGAAGAACTGGTAAGATGTTTGCATTTGAACATGCCAATATTGTTCCAGATATCGTTACAATCAGTAAAGCTCTTGGTGGAATTGGATTCCCCATCAGCGCAATTGCATACACAGAAGAACTTAACACCATGCCTACTGCTAAGAGTATCGGAACTTTCAGAGGTAACATGATTGCCTTTGCAGCCGGTGCAACAGCATTAGAGTGGATGGTTGAGCACAAGATTCCAGAAAGAGCAGCAACCGTTGGTGACAAAGGATTTGCAAAGCTCAAAGAGATGGAAGGAAAATATGACATTATCGGTGAAGTACGAGGAATCGGCTTAATGTTAGCAATTGAGATGGTAACAGACAAAGCTTCTAAAGCTCCATCTGTTGATCTTGCTAAAGCTGTTCGAAAGTATGCTCACCAAAGAGGTGTGATGATTGAAGTTGGTGGACACCACAATAACGTAGCCCGCTTACTACCTCCACTTGTAATTCCTGAGGATTACTTAATGAAGGGCCTTGATATTATCGAAGGCGTCATCGCAGACTTACAAGCTGGTAAATTAGAATATTAATTTAGGAGGATAGTATATGGCAAAAGAATACGTAGTTGGCGTAGTTGGGGCTCATGGAGTCGTTGGAACTCAAATTATCTCTTTCTTAGAGAAGAGAAACTTCCCTGTCAGCGAGTTTGTCCCATTGGATATTGCTGCTATGGCAGGAAAGGAATTGACTTTCAAAGGTAAATCCTGGGTTACAAAAGAGGCTAAAGAAGGCGCATTTAAGGACCTCGATATCGTATTGTTCGCCGCAGGCGGAGCAGCTAGTGCTGCACTTGCCCCTGTAGCTGCAAAAGAGGGTGCTTTAGTTGTCGACAATAGTAGTAACTTCAGAATGGATCCCGAAGTTCCATTAGTAGTTCCTGAGGTAAACGCTCAAGATCTCGATTGGAATAAAGGTATTATTGCAAACCCCAACTGTTCAACAACACAAATGGTCGTTGCTTTAAAACCACTTCATGATGCTGCTAACATTACACGTGTTGTTGTCTCAACCTACCAAGCCGTAAGTGGTGGTGGTGGTCGAGCAATAGCTGGAATGAAAGAAGAATTTGAAGAGCTAGCAACCAAAGGACGCGTAAGCTCCCCCAAAGTCTACAAAAAGCAGATCATGTTCAACGCAATTCCCCACATCGATGTATTTGAAGAGGGTGGATATACCAAAGAAGAATACAAGATGGTCAATGAAACAAAGAAGATGTTGGGAGAAGGTGTAAAAGTCACAGCAACTTGTGTTCGTATTCCAGTATGGTATGGTCACTCAGAGACCATTAACATCCAAACCGAGAAAAAACTTACAGTTGAACAAGCTCGTGAACTTCTCAAAAAGGCTCCAGGGCTTCTTGTAATTGATAATCCTGATGAAGCTGAATATCCAACACCTTTAGAGAGCGATGATCAAGACCTCACCATGATTGGTAGAATCCGTGAAGATTTCACCATCGAAAATGGTCTTAACATGTGGGTTGTCTCTAACAACATTCGAAAAGGTGCTGCTTTGAACGCAGTTCAAATTGCTGAAACCTTAGTCGAGAGGAATTTGGTATAGTTTATGAAAATCCGAGAAGCTGTAAACATGCACAATGACGAACTTATAGCTTTGAGGCGGGATTTCCACGCTCATCCAGAGCTTGGATTTCAAGAGTTTCGTACGTCCCGGAAAATTGAGCAATATTTAAAAGCGTTAGGAATGGAGCCTATTAAAATCTCCACCACCGGCGTTGTTGCACTTTTGAAGGGGCGAACGGACAATGGACCAGTGTTACTCATGAGAGCAGACATGGATGCACTTCCTGTCGAGGAGGACACTGGTCTCCCATTTGCTTCAGAACAAAAAGGGTTAATGCATGCATGTGGTCACGATGCACACATGGCTATGATGTTAACAGCTGCAAAAATTCTTTCTGAGATGAAAGACTCCTTTGATGGAACTATCAAATTTGTCTTTCAACCAAATGAAGAGATTGCAGGTGCACAAATTATGATCGACGATGGAGTCTTAGAGAATCCTAAAGTCGATGCAGCTATGGGAATTCACATCTGGACCCCATTAGAGAGTGGGACAATTGGAGTGCGCTCCGGTGCTGTCACCTCTTCAATGGATGTCTTTAAAGTGACTATTAAAGGACAAGGCGGACATACAGGATATCCCGAAAGTGCGGTTGATCCTGTCATCTGTGCAACTGCCATTGTCCAACAAGCCCAAACAATTCAAACGAGATTCGTCAGTCCAATGAAACCTATTGCTCTGATGTTCGGCCGAATTAGTGGGGGGACAAAAAATAACATTATTCCCGACGCAGTTGAACTTGAAGGGACCATTCGGTACCAATTTGCAACAAAACCGGGACAAGACGATAACCCAACCGATAAATTTATCAAAATGGTTGAGGATATTTGTACAGTCTATGGTTGTACGAGCGAATTTGAGTTTAACCACGAAAACGATGCTGTTATCAACGAGCAAAATATGACAAATCTTGCTTTTGATGTAGCAAAAGAGATCGTAGGGGAAGAACATGTGATAGCTCACGCTTCGATGGCGTGTGAAGACTTTGCCGCCTTTGGAGAGCATGTTCCTGCAACATTCTCTTTCATTGGGACAGCGAGTGAAGAGGCTAAGAGTTTTTATCCTCATCACAACCCAAAATTTACTATTGATGAGAAAACACTCCCTACAGGAGTTGAATTCTTAGTGAAATCGGCATTAGCCTATTTCGAAAAACATCAAAAGTAAGAACCAACAGTACCTGGTTAAGGGAGGGCCTATCGTCAGTGTGACGATGAGCAATCGATGACTCTTAAAAAAGAGTTGGAAGGTGGTAGGAAGGCTTGCTGGTGTACTGTAAGAAGTTGAGAACCATTATACGGTAAGAGGTTAATCCGTATAAAATTTTAGGAGGTTTTTATGAAAAATCGTATCATCCTATTGGCACTTATTGTGGCTCTATTGATGCCTGCTGTGTCATTGTTTGCTGCTGGAGAAAAGGAAGCTAAAGCAGCTGATGTGTACAACGTCCGATTCCCAAGTGCTGAGGCTGAGGAGATCCCATGACAGTATGGGCACGTGAGTTTGCTGCTTACATGAAAGAAGCAACTGACGGAAAGTTTAACGTCGAGGTATTCCCTTATGGAACCCTTGGTGAGAACGACGACATTCAAGAGCTCGCTCAGCTCGGAGTTGTAGAATTTGTATTCTCAGACTACGGTTGGGCAAGTGGTTTCGTACCACAAGCTAACGTCTTAGCTCTTCACTACATTTGGCCCTATGAGAATCTTGCCGATGTTCTTGATTGGGTAGTTCGAAATGGAGAATCTTTCAAACAAATTGAGAAAAACTTCATGGATAACGACCTTATCCCACTCGGAATTTTTTTCGAGGGATGGCAATGGATTACTTCCAGAAAGCCATTACGTAGCCCCGAAGATCTTCGTGGTGTAAAACTCAGAGTTATGGGTTCCGAGATGCTCACACGAGACTATCGTGCCTATAACATGGCTCCAACACCCATGGCTTATGGTGAAATCTACAGTGCTCTTCAAACCGGTCTTCTCGATGCACAAAGCCAACCAATGTTTGCTAACTACTCAATGGGATTCTATGAAGTTGCAGATCACTTCGTCCAATTATGGGCAGAGCCTTTCTTAGGTATTCCACAAGTTAACAAACAATTCTTTGAAAGCTTACCAGCTGATTATCAAAAACTGATCAAAGACTGGTGGGTCGACAAGATTAAATCTTCCGTTGCTTGGGTTGATGCCAATAACGAAGAATTAAGAGCAAAAATTAGTGCAGCTCGTCCACAAATTACATGGTACGAGTTCACCGATGCCCAAATTGCAGAGCTTCGCAATATTGCAGAAACCAGAGTCTATCCTTCATTCCCAGAAGTTGGTGGACCAGGATCAGATAAACTTCTTGAACTCTTACTTGCTGACATTGAAAAAGCTATTGCTGCTGTAAAATAAGTAGGGTATGAGTGGCATCTGTTTTCCGAAGAAATTCGGAAAACATGCCACATCTGTTTAGTTTTAAAAAAAAGGTAACACACATGAGCAACACTGAACACGAGCAAAAAGCAGTGAGCCCCATTATGCGAGTTGGACACGGATTAACCAAATGGATCGATAGAATCGAATCATTTATCCTTGCTACGAGTATTGGTTTATTAGCTGTTTTGCTTATTGTAAACGTCATAGCTCGAAATGCTCGCCAAAGTATTTACTTTGCAGATGAGCTTTCAAAGCTATTAATTATTTTTACGACTTTTATTGGAACAAGTTATGCTGCCCGTAAAGCCCGACACATTCGGATGGGTGCTATTATTGAACTATTACCTAAAAAGGTAGAGAAAGTCGTTGTTATTTTTGTGAGTTTGATCAGCGCTGTTACCATGTTTATTTTAGCGATTTATGCTTTTAGATACATGGAACAACTCAGAGTGCGCGGAACAAAAACTCCAGCATTAGGAAATCCTTATTGGCTATACATTATTATCGCTCCTGTAGGACTCTTTCTCGCTTCCATTCAGTTCTTTAGAACAGTCATTAAAAACTTTGTAGAGAAAGATGTATGGCTGAGTCCTGAACAACAAAGTGAATTTGAGGAAGAGGAAGCTATGATGGATAAAATCAGAGCTGAAGCTGATGAATATGTCAAAAGAGTTGAAGTAAAGGAGGGTGAATAATGGGTACCGTAGGTTTAGTAATGATTGCAATGCTCTTTTTAGCATTCCCCTTTGTCGTCACTCTTATAGCACCATTGATGGTCTATTTAGGTGTAGCACTTCCCACCATAAAACCGGAAGTTATTATTCAGCAAATGATTAACGGGTTCTCCCCACCATCATTAATTGCTGTACCAATGTTTATTTTAGCTGCTGATATTATGACCAGCGGAAAAGCTGCAACCCGTCTTGTAGAGATGGTGCGAGTTTTTGTCGGTCATGTACCTGGTGGTTTAGCAATTACAACAAACGCTGCTTGTACCGTGTTCGGTGCAGTCAGTGGATCAACACAAGCAACTGTTTCCGCTATTGGTGGAACGATGCGACCTATGTTGCTAAAAGCTGGATATAGCAGTTCATTTAGTCTTGCATTGATTATTAACGCAAGTGATATTGCCTTACTGATTCCCCCCTCAATTGGATTTA
This sequence comes from Sphaerochaetaceae bacterium, assembly GCA_041655255.1. GTDB lineage: Bacteria > Spirochaetota > Spirochaetia > Sphaerochaetales > Sphaerochaetaceae > JBBAFS01. The sequence goes on along the minus strand of JBBAFS010000028.1, from coordinate 6,564 downwards.
TTGTCTATGGAGTTGTTAACCAAGTCTCCATCGGTAAACTCTTTTTAGCAGGAATTGGGCCAGGGCTATTGATCTTTGCACTGTTCTCAATTTATGTATTTTTCTATTCAAAGATTAAACATATCGCCATTTTAGAAAAAGCGAGCCGTAGTGAACAAAAGAAAGCTCTTATTGAGGGTATTCCTGTTCTTGGTTTCCCCATTCTTATTATTGGTGGAATCTACGGTGGACTCTTTAGCCCAACTGAAGCTGCAGCTGCAGGAGTTGTCTACGCTCTTATCTTAGAACTCTTTCTCTACAGAACCCTCACATGGAAGAAATTCGTTGAAATCCTTCTGAACGTCGGTATTGTTACTGGAGTTGTCTTTGTATTAGTCGGAGCTGGACAAGTCTTTTCGTGGCTCATTAGCTTCTTAAGAATTCCTCAACAAGTTATGCCAGCAATTATCGGTACTGACCCAACAAAATTACAATTAATTATTGTTGTTGTTATTACCTATTTCGTTGCTTGTATGTTTGTTGACCCTATTGTTGCTATTTACGTCTTTAGTCCAATTTTCCAACCTTATGTTGCAATGACTGGAATTGACCCAATCTTATTGGGAACCCTTGTGGTATTACAAGCAGCTATCGGATCTGCCACACCTCCATTTGGATGTGACATTTTCACAGCTCAATTAATCTTCCGTCGTCCATACTTTGAGGTTATTCGAAATACTGGACCATTTATTGCCTTATTAGTACTAGCAACAGTCCTCATTATCGCATTTCCTGGAATTGCTACATGGATTCCAACGATCGCAGGTATTTAAGGGTAGTAGGTAGTACACGATATGAAAGTTCGAGTACGTAATCGACAGGTGAGCTATGGGGAGTCAATCGGAATTCTCTTAATTGAGAATTTCGTCCCCTATGTCCCTGGAGATACAGCTAATGCAACCACATACCCCTTTGCTGTCCGCTTTAAACGGGTGAAGGGGTTGTCGGTTGAAAAAATGTTCGCCCATGATGTAAGTATGTACGATGTTGTCAAAGAGGCAGCTATCGAGCTTAAGGAGGAGGGAGTTCGGGCAATCACAGGAGATTGTGGATTTCTAGCAATGTTTCAAAAGCGTCTCGCTTCTGAATTAGATCTCCCCATATTTCTTACAAGTTTGCTCCAAATTCCTTTTATGAGCTTAATCATTGGTGAAAAGGATGAAATAGGTGTAGTTACAGCAAATAGTGTTTCACTTACCCCCTCGCTATTAGAGGATTCTGGGATAGGCGAAGATCTACAAAAGCGTCTTCGTATTGTCGGATTGGAAGATGATGAACACTTTTATGAAGCGGTATTTGAAGAACAAGGTTTCTTAGATACTGAATTAGTAGAAAAAGCTGTTGTTCAGCGTGCTGTTAACCTTATTTCAACATATCCAAACATTAAAGCACTCCATCTGGAGTGTAGTATGCTCCCACCATATGCCAAGGCAGTGCAGGAGGCGACAGGTTTACCTGTGTTTGACTATGTTTCGATGATTAACTATGTCCACAGTACTGTTGTAAAACAGACCTACCACGGCTTTATGTAGGAGTAATAAGGAGGTTAGCATGGCAGTGTTTGCAAAAGAAGAGTATTTGGCACGTGTAGCCAAAACAAAACAGTCGATGCAAGAGAAAGGAATTGATGTTCTTATCAGTGTCGACCCAGCGAATATGAACTACCTAACAGGATACGATGGGTGGAGCTTTTATGTTCACCAATGTGTCATTGTTGCTCTTGATAAAGAAGAGCCTATGTGGGTAGGTCGTGGTATGGACGCCAATGGTGCACGTATCACAAGTGTGTTAAGTAACGAAAGTATTTATGAATATGCTGATAACTATGTTCAATCTTTAGAGCGTCACCCCATGGACTTTGTTGGCGAACTTTTGATTAAACATAAATTAGATAAAAAGACTGTAGGCTTAGAGATGGATCAATACTACTTTACCGCTCAAGCGTATGTCTCTTTACAAAAGACACTCCCAAATGCAAAGTTTGTTGATGCAACAAGTCTTGTGAACTGGGTCCGTGTTGTAAAATCTGACGCAGAATTAGAGTTCCTTCGTCGTGCAGGTGCTATTGCTGTGAAAGTAATGGATGCTGCTGCAAAACACATTCGCCCTGGAGTGAGAGAGTGTGATGCTGCAAGTGAAATCGTCCGAGCACAATATGCTGGAACAAAAGAGTTTGGTGGAGATTATCCATCAATCGTTCCTCTCATTATGCCCGGTGAAGCAACAAAGACACCTCACTTAACATGGGAAGATAAACCATTTGTGAAAGATGAAGCAGTTCTTTTAGAGCTTGCTGGAGTGTATAAGCACTACCATGCCCCTATTGCTCGAACTATCTACTTAGGTGAAAAAGCTCCTCAAATCCTCGTTGATACTGCTAAAGTTGTTATCGACGGATTAGCAGAGACACTCGATTACATTAAACCTGGTGTCACCGCTGAGAGCATTGAAGCTAAATGGAGAGAGGCAATTAGCAAATCTGGAATCGTTAAGGAGTCTCGCCTCGGATACTCTATTGGTGTTAACTATCCACCTGATTGGGGTGAGCACACCATCAGCTTCCGCCCAGGCGATAAAACAGTGATGCAAAAAAACATGGCAGTTCACTTGATTCCTGGCATTTGGCTTGATGAAGTTGGATTCGAAATCGATGCATCGTTTGCAATTACTGAAAACGGAATCGAAGAGTTCTACGACTATCCAGTAGATATCATCTATAACAAGTAATTGTTATGAGTAAGCATATCACATTACCAACGATTGCCGATGTGTGGGCCGCTGGAGAGCGGGTGTATGAGATAGTCGATGAAACCCCAATTCTTAGTGCAGATCATCTTGCCTCAATGGTAGGAGCGCACTATGTTGGATTAAAATTAGAACTACTTCAACCAACAGGCTCGTTTAAAGTGAGAGGTGCTACAAATACTATCCTTTCTCTCTCCGATGAGGAGAGAGAAAAGGGTGTAATCACCTTCTCAACGGGAAACCATGGAAGAGCAGTCTCGTATGTAGCCCACCAAGTGGGCATTGATGCATATGTGTGTCTCTCAAATCGAGTTCCTCAATACCGAGTTGATGCGGTGAAGCAATTGGGGGGAACTCCCGTCATTTACGGAAATTCTCAAGATGAGGCAGAAGATCGATACGCCGAATTAAAAGAGAGTGAAGGTTATATTCCTGTTGTCCCATTTGATGACCCACGGGTTATTGCGGGCCAGGGGACTATTGCTTTAGAGATCTTAGGTCAAAATCCCGATGTAGATACCATGTTAGTCCCATTAAGTGGCGGTGGACTCTTGGCGGGAATAGCGATGACCATGAAGAGTCTTAAACCGAGTGTGAAGATCGTAGGAGTCTCAATTAGTCGTTCCCCTGCAATGGTAGAGTCTCTTAAAATAGGGAAACCGGCCGATATCAAAGAACAAGATACCTTAGCTGACTCACTTCTAGGTGGGATTGGAAGAGAGAACTTTTACACCATGGCCTTAATAGAGAAGTATGTAGATGACCATATTCTTATCGATGAAGATGAAATTGAGGTTGCTATGCGATATCTCTTTTCTCATCACGGTCTTGTCGCAGAGGGCTCTGCAGCTGTAGGGGTCGCTGCCCTATTACACAACAAATATAACGTTCAAGGAAAACATGTGGTTATGCCACTTACGGGACAGAATGTCGATGAGGCACTCTATCTCTCAGTCATACAAAAAGGAGTACACTCATGAGTGATGGAATTCGAGTATTATCGGAGCAAGAGCTCCGTCAGTTTGTACAGTTAGATATGGAAGTAATCGCCCAAGTTGAGAAAGGATTTTCTGAACTTGCCAACGGCAATGCATTAGTTCCACCTATTATGATGCTTCCAGTTCATGAAAAGAACGGAGAAGTCGATATTAAAAGTGCCTTTATTAAAGGACTACCTTCTATGGCTATTAAAATTGCCAGTGGATTTTTCCAAAACCCCGACATTGGTCTTCCTTCACAAAGTGGACAAATGTTGGTCGTCAGTGCAGAAACTGGATTCTTAGAAGCAGTATTGTTAGACAACGGGTATCTTACCCAAGTGCGTACTGCTGCTGCTGGAGCCATTGCTGCCAAATATTTAGCTCCCGATGATGTCGATACCGTTGGAGTGTTTGGTAATGGTGTTCAAGCTCGTTACCAAGCAGAAGCTCTCATGCTTGTAAAACCATACAAACGTCTTTTAATGTTCAGTATCGATACTGATGAACGAAAAGAGGCTTTTGTGAGCGATATGAAAGAGCGCCTTGGTATTGAAGTGATCAGCATGGAAAGTGGTAAAGAGTTAGTTGAACAAGCCGGTATTGTCATTACCACAACTCCTTCACGTAAAGGATACCTCGAAGCTGATTGGATTCACCCCGGCCTACATATCACATCAATGGGATCTGATGCCGAAGATAAACAAGAACTCACCAGTGGAGTCTTTGCCAAAGCAGATATTATTGCCTGTGACTTAAAAGCCCAAAGTTTCCGTCTTGGAGAACTGAGAAAAGCTAAAGAAGATGGTATTGTCACCGATTCTACCCCAATTAAAGAACTTGGTGAGATTATCAACAGTGGTAAACCTGCTCGAACAAGCAATGATCAAATTACCGTGTGTGATCTCACAGGTGTTGGTGTTCAAGATACCATGATTGCGTTAATGGCATTTGAAATCGCTAAACGTGAACAAGCTGGAATTGTTGTTCCTCGCTAAAGGGAGACGAAGATGAAAAAACTCGTTTTTACAGAACAAGAGTACGCTCGAAGATTGAATTTAGTTAAAGAGCGAATGGACCACAGGGGTATTGAGTTAATGCTCGTGATGGACCCCAGCCATATGAGCTATCTCACTGGTTTTGATGGGTGGTCGTTTTATGTTCACCAAGGACTTATTATCGATCTTAAAGATCCACATCCCATCTGGTTTGGTCGTGCTCAAGACTCAAATGCAGCTCGGATGACCACATACCTTCCAGATGACCATATTTTTGGATACAAAGATGAATATGTTCAATCTCGTTATATCCACACAGGGGAGTATATTGCTTCACTGATGAAAGGCAAAGGCAACACCTTAGCTGTTGAGATGGATGGATATTGGTTCAGTGGTAAAATGCTTCTTACCTTGCAACGAGAGTTGCCAGGTGTTAATATCGTCGATAGTGAAAACTTGGTGGGATGGGTAAAAACCATTAAAAGTGCTGCCGAAATTGAGTATATCAGAGAAGCTGGTGCCATTACTAAAACAGCAATGCAACTAGCTATCGATACCATCGAAGAGGGGCAGTGGGAGAAAGAGGTGGCCGCTTTAGTAAGTGGTCAACAAATCCGAGGAACAGAAACTTATGGTGGAGATTCCCCTGCTATTTTCCCCATTATCCCATCGGCTGAGAGAACTTCTACAGCACACTTAACATTCCATAGCGAACGAAAGTATCAAAAAGGGGATGTGGTGCTCTTAGAATTAGGTTCAGCTCGCCACCACTACCATGCACCACTATCAAGAACGGTCTTTCTGGGTGAACCCCCAAAAGATCTTCAACACGTCAGTGATGTTGTGGTAAACGGTCTTCAAAAGACATTAGCCGGGATTGGCCCAGGAATGTTAGCAGAAGAGGTGGAAGAACTATGGAGAAGCCAATTAGTCGGTACTGGTGTTGAAAAACCCTCCCGTGTTGGTTACTCATTTGGATTATCATTTGTTCCAGATTGGGGAGAGCACACTGTGAGCCTCCGTCCTGGAGATAAAACAGTATTAAAACCGGGGATGACGATCCACTTTATGCCAGGTATCTGGTTAGATACATACGGCTTTGAGTGTAGTGAACCTTTCTTAGTGACCGAAACCGGTGCTGAGAAGTTCATCGATTTCCCCCAACAATTATTTATTAAGTAACACGATATTCGTGTACAAGATGTGTAAGAGGTGTATATGAGCAAGCAACGAGAGACGTGGGTATGTAAATTTGGTGGAACGTCATTAGCCAATGCCCAACAAATTTTGAAAGTAAAAGAGATTGTACAAGCTGATGAACGTAGAAGGGTGGTGGTTGTATCGGCCCCTGGGAAGGAGCATAAAGACGATACGAAAGTGACCGACCTTCTTTTAGAGTGTCACCGTCTTGCCCAACAAGGCTCTTCTATTGATCAACCATTTTCAACAATTCGAACCCGAATTTTAGCTATCGCTCATGCTCTTGGTGTCGATGAGTCAAAAATGAACAAAGAACTCGATGCGATTTATACACAGTTACCAAAAGAGAAAAGCGCTAATTACGCTGCAAGTCGTGGGGAATACCTTAATGCAGTGATGATTGCAGAAAACTTTGGTTCTACTTTTGTCGATGCTGCCGATATCATCCGTTTAACTGATGATGGCAGAGTCGATGAAGTTACCTACGACTTGGCCGAAAAGCGCCTTTCTCACATTGATGGTGGTATTGTCATTCCAGGTTTCTATGGGACAGGACCAGATAATAATGTAAAGACATTTAGCCGAGGTGGTTCAGATATCTCAGG
>JBBAFS010000027.1:0-19934 GCA_041655255.1 Sphaerochaetaceae bacterium | reverse complement strand
AAGGTCATCACCGGAAACGGTTTCATCTTCTGCATAAGTATCGATGGCAGAAGAGGCAAAGTTTGGTCCATCAACTGCACCAAGGATGCTTACTGACCAGTCGCCAGAAACGATTTTAGCATAGTCAAAATCAACTTCGACAGTGGGTGGGATACCAGCGGTATCTTCATCAAAAGCAAATGTAAGAGATGCTGCGATCTCAGCATAAACATCACCACCACCTTTTGCTTCACCTAAGTCTTCGTGAAGAACAAGGTTTATCTCGAACTCGGTGTCGTTGACAATACCGTAGTCGCCGTTATCGAGGTTTAACCCAAAAGATGTGTCAACACTACCCGTGATTCCAGCGAATGCTACACTGCCCACGAGTACTAGAACTAAAAGTACTGCAGAAATTTTCTTCATACTTCCTCCAAAATTAATTCGGGACAGGTGCAAAGACCCGCTTTTTCCCTTTTCTCGTTATACTAGGCGAATTATAACAATCGCCCCTATACCTGTCAAGTTAAATTCATGAACCATTAAAAAGTTACATAAAAGCTATATAAATATGTGAAAAATCATAGATTTGTCGAATTTTACCTCTTTTTTGCCCTTTATTGCCATTATTCTCTCGTTTTGGGGATACAAATTCTGTATATTTATACGATTTTGGCTGGTTTTTGGCATCTGTTTGTATCACCCCTTTAGGTTAGTGTATATCGCACTGTTTTGGTAAGAGTTTCACTGTGTGTTGAGTCAAATATTGACTCAATACACAGAGCTTGTTGTGGCATTTCTACCACAATATGTGAGATGTTTTTCTCCTGTAAAGTGAGTTCAAGCATCTCAATTAAAAAGCGCATGAGACTAAGACCTCGAAACTCCTCTTTTATATAGTAATAGGTAATGTGTGCTTCCTCTTTATTTCCTATTCTATATGTAAGCCAACCAACTAAATCATCTTCACTTGTAGCAAGAAGAAGATAGTGATTGTCTCTACTTTGTTCACTCATCTTTTGAATCAGTTCAATATTGTGGTAGTTGTTGGATTGTTGTCGCTGTTCTTCTAAAAACTCCTCTTTGAGTTCAGTAATTTCGGTGATGTAGTTTGTAGGATCAGAAAAAATGAGAAAATCTTCTTTTAAGATATTGTGAGAAGAAGTCTCCAACTCACCTTCAGAGAGGTGAGAATATTTAGAGGCTTCTTGCTCAATGCCGTACCACTTATATAACGTTCGGCGCAACTCCCCCTCTTTGTAGTCGTACCACATCTTCTCTAAGGCAGTACTGGTTTGGACAATGTCTTTGAATTTTCTAAAGACTCCTTTACCAGAGTGAAGAGCTTCCCACAATTGCTCTTTATATAGTTCGTTTTGAAGATCGCTTACAAAATCTCTCATGGTTCTAAAACCATCAGCGGGGGTCCAATCGGGAATGGGGATATAACGATCGGGGTTCATTTCAAATTCATTAGGATCGATAAGTTCTTTTGTGGTAAGTTCTTTTTTCTCAGTGTCTATGAAGTGTTCTGTGACCTGATCTTCCATCGCAAAGACTATCTGTTCAATGAGTTGTTCACTTAAATATGGTAAAGATCTTTCTCCTATCTCCATAGGAGTATGGTACAACCGAAGAAGCGATTTGAAAAGGCTCTTTTCCCTCTTACCTTGACAATAAGGGGGAAAACTACGATATTTCAGACATCTCACAAAGGAGAAAATAACCATGAGTATTATCGAATTTATTGAAGCACGAGAGATTATCGATTCACGTGGAAACCCCACTGTAGAGGTTGATGTCTTTTTAGAAGATGGATCGATGGGGCGAGCAGCTGTCCCCTCAGGAGCCTCAACTGGAGTACACGAAGCAGTTGAACTTCGTGACGGAGATGCATCTCGTTACCTTGGTAAGGGCGTTTTGAAAGCAGTCGATAACGTCAATTCAATCATCGCTCCCGAATTAGAAGGGATGGATGCATTGGACCAAGTCGCTGTCGATAAAGCTCTCATTGCATTAGATGGAACAGAAAACAAAGGTAATTTAGGTGCTAACGCTATGTTAGGAGTCTCAATGGCCGTTGCCCGAGCAGCAGCTGATTATCTTGGGGTACATCTTTTTAAGTACCTTGGTGCTTATCATGCATGCTTATTACCCGTTCCTATGGCAAACATCATCAACGGTGGAGCTCACTCAGATAACAAAGTCGACTTCCAAGAGTTTATGGTGATGCCCATTGGTGCTACATCATTTCGTGAAGCAGTAAGAATGACTGCTGAAGTATTCCACCACCTCAAAGATGTCCTTAAAAAACGTGGATACAATACAGCTATTGGTGATGAGGGTGGATTTGCTCCCGATCTTCAATCAAACGAAGAGGCTTTAGAAGTGATTATGGAGGCTATTAAGAAAGCTGGTTACACAGCTGGGCGTGATGCCGACTTTATGATCGCACTAGACCCCGCAGCAAGTGAACTCTACGACTCTAAAACAAAGACCTACAAACTTAGATGGAGTACTGGAGAGACTCTCACCAGTAAACAAATGGTCGAGCTATGGACCTCCTGGGTCGATAAATACCCTATTGTCTCAATTGAAGATGGTATGGACGAAGATGACTGGGATGGATGGAAATTACTCACCGAAGCTATTGGAGATCGTGTCCAATTAGTTGGAGATGACTTATTTGTCACTAACACTAAACGCTTAGAGCGTGGTATTAAAGAGCACATCGGTAACTCGATTCTCATTAAAGTAAACCAAATTGGTACACTTACTGAGACATTTGAAGCCATTGAGATGGCTCATAAAGCTGGTTTTACCGCTGTTATTAGTCACCGTTCAGGTGAAACTGAAGACCACTTCATTGCCGATTTAGTTGTTGCTCTTCAAACTGGTCAAATCAAAACTGGTTCAATGAGCCGTTCTGATCGCTTAGCTAAGTACAACCAATTAATGAGAATTGAAGACTACTTAGAGGGAACTGCCCAATACGCAGGTAAAAAGGCATTTAAAGTTCTGTAGAAGTACATTGACTACACTAAAGGCTGTCGTTTATACGACAGCCTTTATTATGTGCTGGGCTATACCGTAAATGGGACGATCAAAGATCCATCGAGGACTCTAAAGGTAAAAGACTCAGTTAAAAAGAGGGTAACCTCTTTGGTATCATGAGCTTCATAACCAATAGAGAAATCTTGACCAATAGTTAATTCTAAATCGTCGTGATCGTAAGGAACTAAAAATGCCCCTTCGGCGACCAGTGAGTGGACAACTTTTGCTCCAGTAGTACGCTCAATGCGTTCAGCAAGTGGAATACCTTGCATCTCTTTACTGATAGCTAAGTACGCTTTGGTTCCAACAATCAATGAGTAAGGACCATCTGAGTGACTCTCTTTGAGTTTCACTACAGCTTCACTCACTGCTTTCATAATAGATTGTCCATCTTTTCCAAATGGGATCGCTTCGTGTTCAGAAGCAGTAGCTAAACCAGCAATACCACCTTTTTTAAAGCCATTGTAGATTGTGTTCTCTTCAAATGTAGCAATCTGTTTTGCAGCTTCATCAAGGGCATCTAAATCGATATCTTTTGCACCTCGTTCTAGGTTATCCATCTCCCATCTATTTAAGACAAAGCGGACTCGCACTTCACTTAACGGGGCCATTTTATATACCCCAATTTTTACATCATCCACTTCATCGACAACATTTAATCTCCCTTTAGCTACTGAAGCATGTTGCCATCCAAGTGGTCCAATAACATGCACCACCTTACGGGCACTTAAGTGAGATCGTAGCACTTCTGCTGCTCTACTTTCAATTTCACTCCACACATGGGAGGAAATTGGAGCTAACTCTTTTTTTAACATATCCATGTGATTCCTCCTATTTCATGTTTCCAATCGAAAGTGATGAAGAGGATGAACTCGAAGATGCCTCTCCAGTAGCCCCCTCTTCGGCTTCAACGATTGAACCGTCAACATAGAGATAGGTACGTAACTCTTCATCCCACGTATCCATGTTCCTTCTGAGCCACTCAATGGTCATACATGCGTGTTCAATCTCCTCATCACGGTTGTGCGCCATAATCTTTCTTAGTTCATCATCATGTGAAGTAGCTACCCGCTGGTGGTAATAATTTACCGCCTCTAACTCTTCACGCAAACTTTCAATGGCACGTGAGATATCACGTGTCTTCTCATCTAGTACATCGTATGGTTCTGAATATGACATGCGGTGTTCCTCCTTATACTTCTTATAAAAAGTATAACAAAGCATGAGCCGAGAATATAGGATTGTTTATTATTTGTTCTTTATTCTTTCTCTTCTTCTAAAAAGAGTCGAATCTCAGAAAGAAGAAATCCTTTTTGATACAGGTAAGCACTCAGTTCTTGATCATTGAGCTGCTTCTTTCTTTGTGCCTTCTCTGTTGCACTTCTGAGATCTTCAAGTAGGTGCTCTTCTTCGTTGAAATAGTGATCAATAACTTCAGTAGCAAGATTACGCTCTACCCCTTTTTGTTGTAAGCGTCGTTGTAGCATCATTCGCCCTTCAGGGTTTCGTCTTTGACGAGAACGGATAAAACTGAGGGCATAACGTTCATCACTAAGTAATTTACTTTCTTCTAACTCATCTAATACTTCTTCGATGATTAATTGGGGATACTCTTTAAGACGTAATTTTAACTCTAACTCTTTTTTACTATGTTCACGCCTTGCTAATGCATCAAGTGCTTTTACTTTACACCGTTGGGTAAGGAGTTTCTCCTTAAGAGAGAGAAATGCTTGTTCATTGAGTTCTTGGTTTTCACTGAGATGGTATAACACTAATTGTGATGGTGAGATAAACAAAGAGGAGCCCTCACAAGGAACGGCAAAAAAACCGTCCCCTTTGGCTCCTCTTTTAATAATGGCATACGCCAACTGAATAATCCTCTTTTAACGTTTGGAGAATTGGAATTTCTTTCTTGCTCCAGGTTGACCATATTTTTTACGCTCAACCATGCGAGAGTCTCGAGTCATGAAACCGTTTGAGTGTAACACAGGTCGGTTATTTTCATCATAATCGACAAGTGCACGAGCCACTCCATGACGACAAGCACCAGCTTGTCCTGTTTGTCCACCACCGCTGACGTTGATAATAAGATCAAATTTTGTCAGATTATCTGTTACATCAAGTGGTTGTTTAACCATATACACATACAGTGCATTGGTGAAATAGTTATCAACCTCACGACCGTTGATGGTGATTTTACCATCTCCCTCACGGAGGTAGACGCGGGCTACCGAAGTTTTTCTTCTTCCAGTACCCTGACCGAGATTTACACTTTGTTTCTCTTTTTTAGTTGCCACGTTCTACTCCCTCCTTACATCTCTAGCGTGATGGGCTGTTGTGCTGCATGTGGGTGATCACTACCAGCATAGACTTTTACTTTAGTAAACATTTTATTTCCTAAAGGCCCTTTGGGGAGCATTCCCTTCACTGCATGTTCCATGGGGAACGTTGGCTTGCGAGCTACGACCGAAGCGTAGTTCTCTTGTTTTAATCCCCCGGGATAGTTTGAGTGACGATAGTAGATTTTATCTTCTACTTTGTTTCCACTTAAAGCAGCTTTTTCGGCGTTTATGATAATCACAAAATCGCCGTTGTCGTGTAGTGGTGCAAATTCGGGTTTGTGTTTACCTCGAAGAATCTTAGCAGCCAAAGCAGCCACTCGACCTAATCTTTTCCCCTCAGCATCAATGAGATACCATTTTTTCTCAATTGATGCGGGTTTTACATAAATAGTTTTCATTTAATTACCCTAATCATTCATCCCTGTTATCATAATAATTCTTATACGTGGTGATAGTCCTCTTTTAAGAGGACATTCATCATGAGTTATCCACCGCATGTATGGTAAAAAGCATTCACCCCTGGGAAAGGAGGATGTCAAACTTGGCTAGAGTTTGAGCTTTTGATACAACTTGGTGAAAAGGATCTCGTTTCGTATGTAAAAAATCAGTGCGCTCTTTGCGCAAAAGTTATAGTAACGAGCCTTTGGGTTTTTGTCTATAGCTTTGTGAGCATATCGGTTTCACCAAAGAAGTTAATATTCACCCCTTGAGAGAAACTCACCTTAATCATCTTTTTATTTCTTAGTAGTTGCTCCTCAATAACAATGCCCTCTCCATATTGGTGATGTTTTACTTTATCTCCTTTAGAAAAGCTCACTACTTCTCCTTTGATACGCTCTTTTTTTTGTTCAAATGTTGGAGTGGGTGTAAGTTGAATATTACCGTATAAAGAGGTAGAAGGTTTCCAATTTTGGGAGGTGAATGATTGATGAATTCTTCTTTCATCATTCACAGTAATAAGAGAGCTATCAATTTCAGCTAAAAAACGGGAAGGTTCTTGGATTCGAGTAGAACCCCACACTGTTCGTCTTTGAGCTGAATAGAGGGATAACTCCTCTTTTGCTCGTGTGATAGCAACATAAAAGAGGCGTCTCTCCTCTTCGTAATCGGCATCACTTTCACAGTTGTAACTCGGAAAGATCCCCTCTTCTAAGCCAGTAACATAGACATGTTTAAATTCAAGACCTTTAGTGTTATGCATCGTCATCAGTGATACCCCCTCTTCATCGGCGGGATCTTTATGACCCAAGGTCGTAGGGTCGAGTGTTAACGACTCTAAAAACTCTACAATCCCTTCTCGGTTAGAGGGGTACTCTGAAATTACACTCACCAGTTGGCTTAGGTTATCTACTTTAAAGGTGTGATTCGTCTTATCTTGTTTTGCGTAGTGCGCTAATAAGCCACTATCCCCAATAAGCTTATGAAGGGCTTGAGTGTTATCTACCTCTAAGAGATCTTCTACTTGTTGTAACAACAAAGCAAAACTTTTTGCTGCTTGTGCTGCTTTTGGTGAAAGAAGAGCGTTATCACTTGCGTAGATGAGCGCTTCAACATAACTCAGTTGGTGCTCCTCTGCCGTTTTCATAATTTTCTCAACTGAAGCAGGACCTAAAGAGCGAGGAGGTTTATTGACCATCCGTTTGAAGTTCACCTCATCAAGAGGGTTTAAGATAAGTGATAACAAAGCAAGAATATCTTTAATCTCTTCTCGGTCAAAGAACTTAAGAGCTCCAATGACCTTGTATGGTATGTGCAAGCGAGCGAACTCAGCTTCAAATAACTGTGATTGGGCATTGGTGCGATAAATCACCGCACTGTCGTTGTACTGTGTATGACTTTTTATATCCCATCCTATTTTAGTAGCCTCTTGTTTCCCATCTTCAAGGTAGTGAAGATAAATAGCACTTCCCTCTTTCTTATCGGTCCACAGGGTCTTATCGTGGCGTCCTCGGTTATGTTGGATTACATGAGTTGCTAGTGAGAGGATTGCTTGCGTGGAGCGATAGTTCTGCTCTAGGCGAACAACGTGGGTATTGGGGTACTCTTTAGGGAAATTTAAAATATTAGAGACCTCTGCTCCACGGAAGCGGTAGATACTTTGATCATCATCTCCCACAACACAGATAAAAGAGTTTTTACCAACGAGTGCTTTTAATAAAGTGAACTGAGATGTATTTGAGTCTTGATACTCATCGACTAAAATCATCTTAAAACGGTTATGAAGAGTTTTTTTCACACTCGTATCTTTTTTGAGTAATTCAATAGATCTCATAATAAGATCGGCAAAATCGACATTCCCAATACTTCGCAATCTTTTTTCGTACGCTGCAAAGTGTTCTTTAAATAAGGGGTCGTAGCGAAAAGAGTCGAGTTCTTTACTTGTGGGAGTAAGACCTCGATCTTTTGCTAAAGAAATTGCTTTAGCAATGGGGCTTAACTCAACACGTTTGAAGGCAGGAAACAAACTTGCAAGTAGTGAGAGTGAATCATCATCATCGTAAATAGTAAAAGAGGGGCGTAGACCAATACTTTGACCGTATCTTCGTAATAACCAAGCTCCAAAGGAGTGAAATGTTCGCACCTGCATAAAAGAGAGATCTCGAGAGGGAAGCATCTGAATTAGTCTCTCTTTCATCTCCTTAGCTGCACGGTTGGTAAAGGTTACTGCTAAGATTTCTGACGTATCATATCCAAGAACTTCAATAGCGTAGGCAATTTTAGTGGTAATGACTCGTGTCTTTCCACTTCCTGCTCCTGCTAACACTAACTGAGGTCGAGAGTTTTCTAAAACGGCTTCTCTTTGTGGTTCATTTAACTGTTCAAGGTAGTGATCAATACGACTCATCGATATGTTCCTTTATCGACAGCCTCGGCCTCAAAGTCGATTCCATTGACTTGGGTAATAACACACTCAACTAAAGAACCTGGGATAAAGTTCTTCCCTCTGATGACGGTAAGACCGTCAACTTCGGGTGCTTGTTGAGCTGTTCTTCCAATAGCTAAATCTTCTTGATCAACAAGTTCTTCAATGAGGACTTGCTGAACGGTTCCCACTATTGATTGAAGGCGTGTAGTAGTGATGTGCTGCTGCACTTCTTCTACCATCTTTTGCCACTTTGAAGCTTTTTTCATCACACTGTTATACTCTTTTTTTGTTCGATCTTTATAAGCAGGAGTCCCCTCTTCAAGTGAGTAGACAAAAGAGCCAACCCAATCAATCTCACCTTCTTGTAAAAAAGAGATTAAAGAGGCAATAGTCTCATCACTCTCGTGTGTAAAACCTACCATTACAGTAGAGCGGATAGTTGCTTCAGGGATACGAGAGCGAATTGATCGAATCAAAGAGAGATAGGTTTCACTATCTCCTTTACGCCCCATAGATCGAAGGACATCTTTATGGGCATGTTGAAAGGGGATATCAAAATAAGGGAGGACTTTAGGATTCTCTTTTACAAAGTCGATAAGCTGAGGAGGAAAGTCATCTGGGTGGATATATAATAATCGGATAAAAAACTCTCCCTCTAAAGCCACCATCTTCTTGAGCAATTCCATAAAGCGGGAAGTGTTATCACCAAAGTCGGTTCCATACGCTGCTAAATCTTGAGCAATGAGATTAATCTCTTTTACCCCTTGAGTAATAAGAGTTGCTGCTTCACTGAGGATATTGTCCATGGGACGAGAGCGTAGTGATCCTCTTATAAGGGGAATAGCACAATAACGGCAACGGTGGTTACACCCTTCAGAGATTTTTAAGTAGGCACTTCCAGGATAGTTAAACAGATGAGAGCGCTTATCAACCTCATCTGTGATATGAGGGTAAGAGGGAGTTAAGACAACTCTCTTCCCTCGGTTCACTTCACGAACTACCTGAGCAATCTCTTGTAAGTCTCGATTACCAAAAATAGCATCAGCTTCAATTAACTCATCGCTCAGTTCTTTTGCATAACGTTGTGATAAACATCCAGTAAGAATTATCTTTGCTTCTGGATAGGCATTCTTTAATGCAAAAAATGTATCAATCGACTCTTTACGAGCCGATTCAATAAAGCCACAGGTATTGACTAAAATAAGATCAGCATCTGAAGCATCTTCAACTGAAGTGTATCCTTCGCCTGCTAATACATTGAGCATAACCTCTGCATCTACTTGGTTTTTAGCACACCCTAAATGTTCTATATATAATCGTTTTTGATCACGTGTATTACTCATATTCCCTCCACCACGCCCGTGGTGCAAAGCCCAGTGTGTTCAAATAGAGCTTTCCTGTCAAGCAAGAATCCACCCTCTTATACTACTGTTTACTCTCACGTTTTGTTCTTCAGTATCTATTGATCTAAAAGCCACTTCAAAGTGGTCTCTTATCTTAAAATCTCTTTTTTCGTATCTACCGATTGCATAACATGATATATGACAATCTTCCACTCGTAGTATTCGTTATCACTTATCGGATTTTCTATGGGATGAGCACTAAGACAAGCACCAAGTTAAGCACTAAGATAATTGATTTGAGCCTACTTTTATGGTAGATTAAAAAACAGAAACAGATGAATAACAATACGAGTGTGTATCTATAGTTCGCATGCCTAAGAGGCAAAAATTGCATGTGAGCAATGAATAAAAAAGGATGATATGAGTGTGAATATCGCTTCATATACAATCAGTGCATTAGTAGCAGATAGTTTAGCAAACATCGTTGAGATGATTGTTCGTCTTGAGCTCAGTACAGGGTTTAAAAAAGATCTCCTCCTACATCGAGCCAACAGAATAAGAACTATTTATTCATCTCTCGCAATTGAGGGAAATCCACTATCTCTTCAGGCTATGAGCGCAATCATAGATGGTAAAAGAGTGCTTGGCCCTAAAGATAGCATCAAGGAAGTGATACAAGCACATCATGCATATGATCAATTAGAAAGTTACTCCCCTTACAGTGTTGCCGATTTTTTAAAGGCACATGGCATACTCACAGATGGATTGATTGAAGAATCTGGCATGTTTCGCTCAAAAGACGTCGGAGTATGCGAAGGTGGTGTACCAATTCACATTGGAGCAAGACCACAGTTTGTTCCCCGCCTCATTGAAGAGCTGTTTTCATGGGCCCGTGATTTAACACTTCACCCTGTCATAAAAAGCGCAATCGTTCATTATGAAATTGAAATAATTCACCCTTTTAGCGATGGTAATGGACGAATGGGAAGGTTGTGGCAGTCATCTATATTAACTCAATATAATCCACTATTTGCTTGGGTGCCGATGGAAAGTATTGTCTTTGAGCGTAGTGGCGAATACTATCAAGCAATTCAGGAATCTTCTGTAGCGAATGACTCTACCCCATTTATAGAGTTTGCCCTCTCTGCACTTTTAGAGAGTATTACTACTCAATTAAGTGTTCAAGAAGAACAACCAATAAGACTCTCTAAAAAGCAGAAGCTCTTATTACAAGAGTTGAAAAAAGGTGCCATGACACGAAAAGAGATATTCTCAGCTTTAGATATGGCACATGATTCTCGGGCTGTTAAAAGATTGTTTGATCCCTTGCTTGATGATGGTCTTATTGAGTTTACTATCCCCCAAGCACCTACGAGTCGCAATCAGAAATACCAACTTACACAAAAAGGGAGACTCTTTCATTAACGTTTGCTCTTTGTAAGATTGACACTTATCCCCAAATGAGTGTGTTCATGATCATTGTTTAGGCTCTTTTTTAAGCATGATTTTCTCTCACGTATCTCTTCTTAGTGTATAGGAATCTCTAGGGATTTAACTACGTTGGTTTACTTGCATAACCAAGAGTCTTGGTATACTATTCGCCACATGGATAAAGACGCCATGATTCTCATGAGCGTGAGGTAGACAATGACTAAATACATCATCAGACGGTTACTGGGAATTATCCCAACACTGTTTGTCATTATTACAATTAGCTTTTTTATCGTACGAGTCGCCCCTGGCGGTCCGTTTGATGGGGAAAGAGCTCTACCAGAGGTTGTTAAACGAAATATTGAAGCTAAATATCACCTTAATGACCCTCTGTTGGTTCAATATGGGCGTTACATGTTTGATGTCCTTCGAGGGGATCTAGGTCCCTCATTTAGATATAAAGACCACGATGTAAATTTCTACATATTCCAAAGTCTTCCAAACTCGATGATTTTAGGAATTATTTCGATTACTTTGTCGGTGGTCTTTGGGATTCTCAGTGGTATGATAGCGGCGGTAAAACAAAATACCTGGGCCGATTATCTGAGTATGGCATTAGCTGTGGTGGGGATATCTGTCCCTTTGTTTGTTATAGGACCCGTACTTCAATATATCTTTGCCATGAAACTTCAATGGTTTCCCACCAGTGGGTGGTTTACCACTGGAGGGGGCTGGAAGACTGTAATCTTACCTGCTCTGACTTTGGCATTTGCCGATTTTGCCACAATTGCTCGTCTTACCCGCTCTTCGCTATTAGAAGTGCTTCGTAGTGATTACATCCGAACAGCAAAAGCAAAAGGGATGAGAAGTTCAACCATTGTATTAAAACACTCAATGAAAGGAGCTATGCTCCCCATTGTGAGTTATTTAGGGCCAGCTTTTGCTGGAATTATTACTGGATCTGTTGTTGTCGAACAGGTCTTTAGAATTCCTGGGCTTGGTAAGTTCTTTGTCCAATCGTCATTTAACCGGGACTACACACTTATTGTTGGAGTCGTTATTGTCTATTCAGTCATCTTGGTGATTATGAATTTTATTGTCGATATCATCTATTCGCTTCTTGATCCGCGGATAACCTACTCATAGGAACAAAGCGATGACACTACTACCAAAGAAGAACAAAGAAGAACAACCTCTGAATGATTTCAATCAAGTGATTGTAGGTAATAGCCTTACCAAAGATGCATGGAGAAGATTACAAAAAAACAAAATGGCAGTCATCAGTGTTGTCATTGTTATTGTCTATATCCTCTTAGCTCTTTTAGCTCCCGTTCTTCCTATCTACCCGTATGATGAAATTATTTTAGATCACCAACATCTGAAACCCTCATTCACAAAAAACGCAGGTCAGCTACTCATGGAAAAAAGGTATGCTGATCTCTTTACCCAAGCATGGAGAGCGAATCGTCTTCTCCTTAGTGAAGAAGAAGATGACATGCTATGGTCTTGGATTGACGGCAATGAAGCTAATAAAGTGTGGGCTTATATGTATACAGCAGGTATGGAGCAAGTCGAACAAGGTTCTTACACATTAACCCCTGCTGAACAAAATACGATTAGCGCTTTAGAGAGAAAGCTAAAAAGTGATTTGCAAATCACTGTAAAAAACATGTATCACACTGCTGATGAGTCGACACCTAAACTCAATATCAAAAAGATGACGCATGAAGATTTAGTCTCTTTGTATGCCCAGTTAGTCGGTTCAGATGTGGAAGTAGAAATTGAACAATACACACGAGAAATTAGCCAACAAGTCCTCAAGCGCCTCCAAGCTCAAAATAGTGAACTCAGTAGTGAGGAGATTGATCTCTTATTAGAAGTTGAACTTGATCAACTCAGTGGTAAGAAGATGGATCGCCTTATTAAAGAAAACTTGATTGCTAAGATGGAGACCTTCTCAAAAGAGGTAGCACTAAGAGATCTCTCTAGTGCAGCTACCGATGAAAGTGATTCGTTCCCTCTTAATCGAGAGATTAAAATTCAAGATAGCCTTAGTGCCCAAATTAAAGCGACAAAAAAACATGAGCGGCGTTACTACTTTGGCACTGACCACCAAGGACGAGATATGCTTTCACGTATTATCTACGGTGGGCAAATTTCAATAGCTATCGGATTCATTGGTACTATTACCAGTGTCCTTATTGGTATTGTCCTTGGAGCATTAGCTGGTTATTTAGGGGGGAAAGTCGATTATATTATTATGAGGATTGTCGATATCATGTATGGACTGCCATACATGCTTTTGGTGATTATCGCTATGGCCATATTCGGCCGTAATATCTTAAACCTCTTTTTTGCCTTGGCTATTATTAGTTGGCTTACAGTCAGTCGCATGGTCCGTGGGCAAATTATGAGTTTGAAAAATCAAGAATTTATCGAAGCAGCTCGATCTATGGGAGCACCGACGAACCGTATTATCTTCCGTCACCTAGTTCCTAACTCATTAAGTGTCATCATTGTCTTTTCTACATTGCGTATTCCATCATTTATTATGACCGAGTCGTTTCTCTCTTTCTTAGGCTTAGGTGTTCAAGCACCATATGCCTCGTGGGGATCACTCGTTGGTGACGCTGTTGGTGGAATGACACTCTACCCTTGGAAGCTCTTTTTCCCAGCAGTTACCATGACGATCTTCTTATTTGCCATGAACTTCCTCGGTGATGGTCTTAGGGATGCCTTCGATCCACAGAGTAAAAACCAATTATAGGAGAACTGTACTGTGACTCAAGTAGCAGGACAAACACCATATACCCCTTTGTTAGAGGTAAAAAACCTCAAAACATATTTTAAGACCGATGCGGGAATCGTCAAAGCCGTTGATGATATCTCATTCACTCTCGATAAGGGAGAGACCCTCGGTATCGTTGGAGAATCGGGAAGTGGAAAGTCGGTGACAAACCTCTCGATTATGCGCCTCATACAATCCCCACCAGGACGTATTGTTGGGGGAGAAATCATCTTTGAAGGAGTTGATATCCTCGCTCTTCCTGAAAGTGAATTACGCCATATTCGAGGCAATGAAGTATCGATGATCTTCCAAGATCCGATGACAAGTTTAAACCCATTTTTACGAATCTCGACTCAAATGGTAGAGACTATCTTACTTCACCAAAAGATGAGTAAAAAAGAGGCGCTTGCTAAATCTATTGAGATGCTCAAACTCGTTGGTATTCCAGCAGCAGAATCTCGAGTTCATAACTACCCTCACCAATTCTCAGGAGGGATGCGCCAGCGTGTCATGATTGCTATGGCACTCAGTTGTGAAGCTAAAGTGCTCATTGCTGATGAACCAACGACTGCTTTAGATGTTACTATTCAAGCCCAGATTCTTGAACTGATTCAAGAACTTGCAAAAAAACTTAACACCGCTGTGATATTAATTACCCACGATTTGGGAGTTGTTGCAGGGTTATGTGACAATGTGTGTGTTATGTATGCAGGAAAGATCGTTGAGAAAGCAAAAACTCACGATTTATATAAGAACCCTGCCCACCCATACACCGATGGACTTATTAAATCTGTCCCCCGTCTTGATAAAGCACATAAAGGGAGACTCTACAGTATTGAAGGACAACCACCTAATGTGATTGATCTTCCCCCTTGTTGTCCTTTTCACCCCCGCTGTCCTAAAGTGATGGATATTTGTAAAGTACAAAACCCACCGGTTATCGATTTAGGAGATGAGCACGAAGTAGCGTGTTGGCTCTATGTAGATGATAACAAGAAGGAGGCTAAAAATGAGCAATAAGCCCCTCTTAGAAGTTCAAAACTTAGTACAACATTTTCCTATTGAATCGGGTGTGATTATAAAAAGGCAAGTGGGAGCTATTCGTGCTGTTGATGATATCTCATTTACCCTTAACACAGGAGAGACTCTTGGTATTGTAGGAGAATCTGGTTGTGGTAAATCAACAGCAGTTCGTTCTATTGCCCAACTCTATAAACCAACATCAGGTAAAGTCTTTTTCGAAGGCGTCGATTTAACAACCGCCACAAAGCATCAACTTCTTGATGCTCGTAAAAACATACAGATGATCTTCCAAGACCCCTATGCCTCATTAAATCCCCGTATGACAGTACGTACTATCATAGCGGAGCCACTTGAGATTTACCGTAAGCGTGGCATGTTAGACCCCTCTTGGGATAAACACACCATAGAGAACCACGTCGAAGATCTGATGGAGCGAGTTGGTTTAAATAGAATCTTTAAAAACCGCTATCCTCATGAATTTAGTGGAGGGCAACGTCAACGAATTGGTATTGCTCGAGCCTTAGCCTTACATCCAAAAATTATCTTAGCTGATGAACCAGTAAGTGCATTAGATGTCTCTATTCAATCTCAAATCTTAAATCTCTTACACGATTTACAAGATGAGTTTGGCTTAACGTATCTCTTTATTGCCCACGATCTTGCCGTCATTGAGTACGTCAGTACCCGTATTGCTGTGATGTATCTTGGTAAATTCATGGAGATTTCTCGATCTCAAGATTTGTATAAGAATCCTCTACACCCATATACGCAAGCTCTGTTATCAGCAGCTCCTATTCCCGATCCCGAAGTGGAGCGAAAAAGAAAAAGGATTATCCTCACTGGGGATGTCCCCTCCCCTGATAAAGAGCGTTTTGGTTGTTACTTTTATGATCGTTGTCCCGTTCGCATGCCTAAATGTAAAGACAACATTCCTCCAATGAAAAAGATGAGTGAAGATCATGAAGTAGCGTGTTGGTTGTACGAATAAAGTTAGATCATTGGCCCAATGCGATCAATTTCCCGGTCAACAAAAAGCGGTAGGTCCATCTGCGAGGCAAGCAGATGGGCTGCTGTTTCTAACTTTCCACCACTAGACCTCTCGGGCATAATCTCAATGCTTTTTGTGGTATCATCGTTGAACCTTAAAGCGAAGACAACAAAAGCTTTGTTTCGCCCTCGTGGTTTTGCTTCACTATCTGTTGGGTGACTCCCTTTGACAAAATGGGTTATTTCGATGCGCTTAATGAGTGCATGTTCATACACTTCTGTTTTAAAGGGGATAAACCAGCCAAAGTTGTAGGTGATTCGTTGTAACGAAGAGTCAAAAGTCCACTTTTCAATATACCCACTGCCAAATAACCCAATGATTAATAACGCTAAAGGGAACAGCGATGTATACCCCAAAGAGTCATCTCTCATTACCGAAGCTAGTCCAATACCGATAACTGCTGAGAAGAGTAAGAAAAAGAGACGAGTAAGAGAACTAACTCTAAACAACGAAAGAGTATCTGAAACTTTTTTATAGCGCAATGAAAACACACTCACCTTCCTTGTTAAAACTCAATATACTCAAAGCACTATCTAAAAGAAAGAGTATTATGAATCTCTCTAGCGATACTTACACTACTTTTTTCCCTGTAACAAGAAACTCCAAAGATGAATGTAACAATACCAAAAAGGGTATCTTTAAAAACCGAAGCTTAGAGACCGACTCTAAAGTATCACAGTAAGTAATACACGACTTTGATTGTATAGCCTTTGAGTAACGTTATGAGGTTGTTTCTCCATGTGAAAAGACTGTGAGTTCAATTGAATCACTATTTACCTGCACATATCCATTACCCTCTGTATGATGTTCATAAAGCATAGAAGAGGGGAAAACAGGAGAAATGCATAGCTGCCTTTGGTCAATTGGAGTAATGTTAAGATAAAGTAACTCATAAGAGCATCTCATTTGTTCCCTTTTATCCATACTTTCGATGTTTATGAAGTAAAAAGCGGTGTTGAACAACTTTTTCTTTTGCTGATAGCCTTTTCGTTGTATATTGGTTATGTTAACTCACTATCAAGAGAATTGATAAAGAGAAGCCTTTACTGTAGTCTTGTATGACGATTATGTACATTCAAAGGAGATTTGTATATGAAAAAAGTATTTTTAATCGCTTTGGTCATTCTCCTTGTCGGAGTCCTTTTCGTTTCCTGTGGAAAGAAAGAGGAACCCGCTAAGGTGACCCCAGCAGCAACGCCTGCAGCTGCAGCTCCTGTTGCAACTCCTGTTGCAACTCCTGCACCAAGTGCTGAGCCTGTAGTATTCAGTCTCATCAACGGCGCAGAGCCAGAGAGTCTAGACCCACACCAAATCCAAGGTGTGCCTGAGCACCGTCTCTATGAAGGTCTCTTTGAAGGTTTAGTAGCAAACGATCCAGAGACCGCAGATGCTGTTCCTGGTATTGCAGAGAGTTGGGATGTCAGTGCCGATGGTACTCAATACACCTTCCACCTTCGTGATGTAACATGGAGTGACGGTGTGAAGATTACCGCTCAAACTGTTGTTGATTCTTGGCTTCGTGGCTTAGATCCTGCAACAGCTAGCCCCTATGCATGGTTCCCCGCAATGTTTATTGTCGGTGCAGAGGATTACAACGAAGGTCTTGCTTCTAAAGACGCAGTTGGAATTAGAGCACTTGATGACAAAACATTCCAAATGGACCTCGTAGGACCACTTCCCTATGCTATTGGTGCACTTTCACACTACTCATTTGCTGTAGTTCCTCTGCATGCTATTGAGAAGTATGGTGATAAATGGACCCTTCCAGAGAACTGGGTAGGTAACGGTCCTTTCGTATTAAAAGAGTGGGTACCACAATCATACATCAGTATGACTCCTAACGCCGCTTATTGGGACAAAGACAATGTCCATCTCGATGAGGTTATCTTCTACGCTTTAGATGATAACAACACCGCTTATAACATGTTCTTAAACGGTGAAGTCGACTGGTCAACAACTGTTCCACTTGATCAAATTGAAGCTGCTTCATTACGACGTGACTACCACCGAGCTCCTCAGTTGGCAACATACTACTATGTATTCCAAACTGAAAAAGCTCCTTTCAACGACGCTCGAGTTCGTGAAGCTCTGATGATTAGTTTTGATCGACAAGCTTTAGTAGACCAAGTTACCCGTGGTGGACAACTTCCAGCTTGGGGTATTGTACCAAGTATGGCAGGTTACACCGACTTAGGAGACGCCACATACGACGTAGCAAGAGCACGCAAACTCTTAGCAGATGCTGGTTATCCTAATGGTGTTGGTTTCCCAAAAACTCTCATTATGTATAACACCGACGGTGGTCACAAAGCTATCGGAGAGTTCTTACAACAAGAGTGGAAAAACAACTTAAATATTACTTTAGAACTTGAGAACACAGAGTGGGCAACATACCTGAGCCGCAGAAACGTTGGAGACTTCCAACTTTCAAGAGCTGGTTGGGTAGGAGATTACCAAGATCCAAATACATTCTTAGATATGTTTGTAACCGGAACAGCAATGAACGGTGGAAAATATTCTAACCCAATGTATGACTTGTTAATCAGAGAAGCTGCAACCTTAAGTGGTGCTGACCGCCTTGAAGTTCTTAAACAAGCTGAAGATATCCTTATTAACCAAGACTTTGCTGTGATGCCGATGTATTATTACACAACTAATAACATGATCGACACCACCAAATGGGGCGGCTGGTATCCAAATACCATGGACTACCACCCTGTTAAGAATATCTACAAAAAGTAGTATCTTATTACTGAACTGTAACGGCTCCCCTTGTGGGGAGCTGTTTTTATTACATTGAACGAAGTTGTAAAAAGCGGTATTATTCGCTTCATGGATATCACCATTACAAAATCAACAGTTTCGGGGTCGCTATCGATTCCCGCTTCTAAGTCGCAAACCATTAGAGCTTTGCTTGTCGCCTCGTTTGGTAAAGAGGTCTCTACCATCCACAATGCACTCGATTCAGATGATACCGCTTCGTGTATCAGAGTGTGTGAAGCATTTGGAGCTATTATCTCAGAGGTGAGAGGAGATACCCTTATTGTCACTCCCGCTAGAGAGTTCCCCCCTCATATCTCAGTCGATTGTGGGAATTCTGGTACTACCCTCTATTTAGCTCTTACCTTAGCTGCAACCACCTCAAGTGTTGTCACCTTTGATGGAGATAATCAGTTACGTAATCGCCCAGTTGGTGAACTCATTAACTCTTTAAGAAATTTAGGAGCAACATGTCACTATCTCAATAAAGAGGGTTTTGCCCCATTTACTATTCAAGGGCCAATACGAGGAGGGAAGACCTCGATTGCCTCCCCTACAAGTCAGTACCTCTCTTCGTTGTTATTAGGGACCCCTTTAGCAACTGGAGATAGTGAAATTAATGTCACCCTCTTACATGAAAAGCCGTACGTCGGTTTAACATTAGGGTGGTTAGACCAACAAGAGATTGAATATACCTCACAAAGTGATCTCTCCCATTTTTCAATCAAGGGGAATCAAAAGTATACCTCTTTTGAAACTACGATTAGTGGAGATTACTCTTCAGCTTCATTCTTCTTTTGCGCAGCAGCTATAACAGGTAGTTCCTTGACGGTCGAAGACGTAGATAAAGATGACCCTCAAGGTGATAAAGCTGTATTAGATGTATTACAAAAGATGGGCTGTAGTGTGAAATGGAACAGTAACAAAAGCGTGACAATACAAGGACCATCTGCCTCTTTAGTTGGTGGTACTTTTGATTTAAATGATATTCCCGATGCTCTTCCTGTGTTGGCAGTAACTGCCTGTTTTGCAGAAGGGACATCTATCTTAGAGAATATTGAACACACCCGTATTAAAGAGACTGATCGCATTACAGTGATGAGAGAGAACTTAGAGCGCCTCGGTGCCCACATTGAAGAGCAAGAAGATGCCTTAATTATTCATTCCCATAACACACTACGAGGGGGAACAGTTCTTGGTTATGGCGATCACCGTATTATTATGGCGATGGCTGTTGCTGGCTTACAAACCGATAGTGATCTCACAATCGAAGGTATCGATGCCGTAGATGTAACCTTCC
>JBBAFS010000026.1:0-20208 GCA_041655255.1 Sphaerochaetaceae bacterium | reverse complement strand
CTCTTTTTGGAAGGTGGATTACATGATCAGTCACAGTACGGGTATTCCCAAGATTAAAGTAGGAGTGATTTGTGAGATTCAATGGGGTTGTTTGATCAGTAGTTGCACTATAAGAAATTTCTAACTCACCTTTACTTGTGAGGCTATAATCGACTTGCACTTTTACATTACCAGGAAAACCGTTCTCTCCATCTTTACTCAAGTATGTGAGAGACAAAGTTGAATTGTGTGTATCCTCAGACGTAGTTGCCTCCCAGTTTTGGTAACAAAATCCTTTTGGTCCTCCATGGATAGCACTACTTGTCTCTAGCCAAAGTGGAACTGTATAGGTTTCCTCTCCAATAGAAAAGTGTCCTTTGCGTATGCGGTTTGCAACTCGTCCAATGAGGCACCCTAAAAAAGCGTTCGATTGTTCATATTCAGAGAGTGTATTGTATGAAAGAACTATATTCTTTTTATGATGATGTGCATCTGGTGTGATTAACGAAATGATGGTTCCACCATAGGTGGAGATGGTCACTTCAAATGGTTCTTGACTGAGGGTGTATAAGTGAGCAACCTCACCTGCTTGAGTGGTTCCATGTATTGTTTTAGTAATCATATAAGCTTCCTCCCATACTATAAAAAAAGAATACCACGTTTAAGTGATATTCTATAGATGAGAGTGACGAAATTTTTATTGAGCCACACTGGATTCGAACCAGTGACCCACGCCTTAAAAGGGCGTTGCTCTACCTGCTGAGCTAGTGGCCCGTAACAACGAATTGGATATTAGCAAGACTCGATAAAAGTGTCAACACAACGAACCTTTTTTGTTATTACTAAGACTAAACCAGAAATGAATTATTCCCAATGTTCTTCAAATGATGTATTCTCCTAAGAGATTTAGTGTAACTAAGATTTCCTCATCGCTTGTTGAACTAAGGAGTCACACTTCTCATTAAAGTAATCACCAGAGTGTCCCTTAACCCAGTTCCAACTCACTTCTCGTAATGCGGCTAATTCATCGAGTCGTATCCATAAGTCTTGGTTTTTAACAGGATTTTTAGAGGCGGTACGCCATCCATTTTCTTTCCACTTCTTTATCCAAGTAGTAATTCCATTTTTCACATACTGACTGTCGGTGTGTAATTCGACTTCGATACTCCGATCATGTTTATCGATAAGGTAACGAAGAGCTTCAATGACGGCTGTCATCTCCATGCGGTTGTTTGTGGTTTCTGGGTCGTATCCACTGGAACTGAAGAGTTCTTTGCCATCTTGCGAGACAACAAAGGCCCATCCCCCTACTCCAGGGTTTCCGATACAACCACCATCAGTGTGTATGAAAAGTCTCTTTTGCATAGCCGTATCCTAGCTATTATGCTACTGGTCGTCAAGATTGACTTAAACGCTCTACCGTCGTACTATTTAGAAAGCAAGCGGTTCAGTTATTTCAATGTAACTGCTAAGAGGGAAACGGGTGAAATACCCGTACGGTCCCGCCACTGTAAGTACGGTCATGGTATGTGCCACATGGCAACCACTGAAACAAAGTTTTGGGAAGGTCATACCACAATTCCTACGAGTCAGGAGACCTGCCGCTTCACAACCTGTCGACGAGATGTCGGACCTACGGTGAATAGGTCGGGTGTGCAGTCTCATACCCAATAACTATCTATAGGAGGTTGGGTATGAAACAAAGAAATCCCTTCCGTATTATTATCTCTTTGCTATTACTTACCATGCTGGTTATCCCTTTAGTCGCTAAAGGAGCACCAGAGCAAATTGTTGAAGCAAGTGATTATTTAAGTGTAATCGATTGGCGTGGGGAGCTCATCACATTAGATAAAGAGCCCCAAAGGATTGTCTCTTTAAGTCCTAATGTAACTGAAACTCTGTTTGCCTTAGGCTTAGGTGATAAGATTGTAGGTCGAACTGATTATTGTGATTATCCCTCTGAAGTCTTTGATATCGTCTCAGTTGGCGATTTAATGACCCCTAGTATTGAAAAAATCATCTCGTTAGAACCAGATGTGGTTATTATTAGCAACATTGGTCAAAAAGAGACTGTTGAGGCATTAGATCGGGCCCACATTAAAATAGCTTATTTTGATGAAGATCAAGATATGGAAGGAACGTATTCACTCATTGAAAAAGTTGGGCAACTCACTGGAACAAAACAGGTAGCTGAACAGTTAATCTCTTCGATGAGAGATATTGTCAGTGAAGTCCAACACTCTAACGTTGGTAAAAACCGCCCAACTGCATATTACGTTACCGGTTTTGGTGAGTGGGGAGATTTCACCGCCACAGGTGATACCTATCTTCACGATATCATCACTTTAGCCGGAGCAGATAATATCGCATCTTCTGGAAGTGGATGGTCATTTCAATTAGAGTCTTTAATTGCCTCAGATCCCGATGTTATTATTATGGCACCAATGTGGGGTTCTAGCATGGATGAATCCATTGAAGAGTTTAAAAACCATAGTTTTTACTCCTCTCTTAGCGCTGTAAAAAATAATACGATCTTTGGTCTTGAAGAGAACATCTTAGAACGACAAGGTCCTCGTAGTGCTCAAGCAGTAAAAGAGCTTTCGGATGCTATTACTGCCTTAGGAATGTAAGATTATGAAAAAGGGTGTACGCCTTGGTGTTATTCTCCCAGTGCTACTTATCGTGTTAGCTCTTTTGTTTGCCTATTCGTTAGTGGTAGGTGCCGCTGGTATTGAGATCTCCAAGACGCTTCAGATTCTTTTTACTGGAAGAGTATACCACGCTACACCCGCTTTTAGTGCTGCTCAGCACACCATAATTTGGAATTTACGCCTTCCTAGAACTCTTATGGCCCTTTTGGTTGGTTCAGTCTTGGCTGTAGGGGGGATGGTGTATCAAGCTCTTTTTAGAAACCCGATGGCAGACCCTTATGTATTAGGAATCTCCAGTGGGGCTGCTTTTGGGGTGGCCTTGGGTGCCTATGTGGGGTTTTTAAGTGGAGCTACTGGAATGTGGGAAGTTCCTGCTGCTGCATTTGGGGGTTCTTTATTGGCCTCGCTATTAATCATACTTCTATCTGGTGGGACAAGAAGATCACAAACCACACTGTTATTAACAGGAATTGCACTAAACTTCTTTTTATCAGCTTTAATGACATTATTGATGTATTTAAATCGCTCACAGCTGCAAGCAATTATGCAGTGGACAATGGGAAGTTTTTCTTCTGGTTCATGGGATAAGGTAGCGATTTTAGCTGTTGTCTCTCTCATTACTATTGGCCCTCTTGTGTTGTACACAAAAGAGTTAGACATCTTATTGCTCAATGAAGATGCTGCACTCTCACTGGGAGTGTCAGTAAAAAAGGTGAGATTAATTCTTTTGCTTCTTTCCACCTTTGGTATTAGTGTTACTGTTGCTTTTAGTGGAGTCATTGGGTTTGTTGGGTTAATGGTCCCCCATATTTTTAGATTAATCACAGGACCTAAGCATAAAAACCTCCTGTTGTTGTCTTTGGTTGGTGGTCCCATTATTACTCTCGCTAGTGACATTATTGCTAAAACAGCCGTCTCCCCTAGTGAGTTACCTGTTGGTGTGATTACCGCTTTAGCTGGAACACCACTGTTTTTCATCTTATTAGTCCAATATAGGAGAAACAGATGAGTTCTGCCATTGTAATGAAACATATTCATTTCTCTTATCGTGAAAAATCGATGTTCAATGATGTGAGTGTCTCTTTCCCTCAAGGGGAGTTTACCTCCCTTATTGGGCCAAATGGATCGGGAAAAACAACACTGATTCGTCACCTTATAAGACAATTAACTCCCACCAAAGGGTCACTGTATCTCGGAAATAAAGAGATCTCTTCATTTAACCAAAAAGAGTTAGCTCGAAGCTTGAGTTACGTTCCTCAATATAGTCCCATTGAGTATGATTTTACCGTGTATGAGAGTGTGGCTATGGGGCGGTATGCCCATCAAGGCCGTTTCTCTGTTCTCGATTCACGTGATCACTCTATTATTCAAGACTCTTTGAGGATGATGAACTTAGACAATCTTTCTCATCGAAATATTATTGAGTTATCTGGTGGTGAGTACCAACGGATGTTAATTAGTCGCGCAATTGCACAACAATCACGCATTATGGTGCTCGATGAGCCAGTAAGTCATTTAGATATCCATCACCAAAAAGAGATATTGCAGCTATTAAGAAATTTAGTTGACGAAAAGCAGGTTACGGTGATTACGACCTTACACGATTTAAATGCAGTAAGTGCTTTTAGTGATCATGTGGTGATGTTGCTTGATGGTGCCATTGTAGCCCAAGGAGAAGTTGAGCATGTGCTCACTAAAGAGAAGTTAGAACAAGTGTACAATGTCGAAGTAGACATTGAGGTATTTGGTCATAAACCTCTTATTCTTCCTAGGTGGAACGAGAACCAGTTTTCTTAATGATATGATAGCCAAATGATGTTCTTACCACATTACTTAACGAACCTACTGAGAGGCGTTTAACCGCTTGTTCAAACGGTGGTGTCATTGCCCCTTCTGTAAACCAGCCTAAGTCCCCGCCTTTGCTTTTAGAGGGACAGGTAGAGAAATCCCGTGCAAGGGAGGCAAAGTTTGCCCCTTGGCGGAGTCTCTTTAATAGACTTTCTGCTAAGGCTCGGTCTTTAACTAATATGTGGCTTGCTCTCATTTCCATCTCTTATACTCTCTCTTTTAGTAATTGTTCATAGGGACGTTGTTCAATGCTCTTTTTATCTAAATGTAACAAAGTAAGAAGTTCATCAAGTCGGTTTTTACTCTGGGTGACAGATGATTCATCCTTTTCACTAAGGATTTCAATTTCTAAAAACCACCCTAATGGCCCTACTTCGACAATTTCGATAGTCAACTCTTTTATGTGTAAGCCAAAGCCAACTTTTGTTTTTTCATAGTCGTAGCTATACCCTAAAGAGGAGAGAAACAAAAGTGTCTTTTGTTGTTTATCTACTTCTAATGGTAATTCAATTTCATTATTGCTTTCAAAACCTTGCTCATCAATGCTCTTTTGTTTGGTGGTGAGATGAAGCATCTCTTTTTCAATACGGAGTCGTACCTTTGAGGGGTATTGAGGGTGAACAAAGTAGAGATCGTGTTTATCAACCCTCTCAAAAGTGTGAAGTGGGTATAATGAAAGAATGCTTTGTTTTAATAAAGGGATGTCTTGTTCATTAAGATGGAGCTTTACCTCTACTTCTAATTGGCTCATATGATTAATCTCTCCAAGGGAAGATCATCCCTTTAATAGATCGCTCTCCAATCAACTCTTCCTCTTCAACAAGCAAGCTCTCCCATGGAATGTGCTTTCTATGAGCATCAGGATTCTCTTCAAGATAGTCGTATTTGTATAAAAGTAGCTTAAGTGCAACCATTTGAGATAACACATCGCCTGAAAACCCCGGTAGCGTTGTTGCAAAGAAGAGGCTTATGATCATATTAAATAGGCGATAAATTCCAAAGAAAACTGAAAAGCCTATGTTATCTATTGCAATGATATAACTTTTTTTAAGGGTCTTTAATGGCCCATCTTGTTTCATAAAAATTGCGAGTGGGAAATAATATGAAAGTGCCAATAGTGTCAATAAAGAGACCCACACTAACATAAAGGCGATAATAGTACCGATAAGATGTCCAATGAGAAAGTAGAAACTAATAACAAAGATCATCGCCCCTAATACAATAAGAGCTAAGGCATATACCAATGAGTGTTTGATCATGGTAGAAAACGTTTCAGAGAATGAGGAGAAATCCACTTTTCTGTAATGGACAACTTCTAAAAGAAGCGAAGAAGTGACACCACTAAAAAGTGAATACAAAACAAGAACACCAACTACAGCTAGTGTTGCTAATAAGAGTGAGCTGTCTAACAACTCCCACGCACCATATAAGGCAGCAAACACAAGAAGATGGGCTACATTAAAGAGAACTAAGGTAATAAGGTTGTCCCAACCATCAAAGAAGGCCTTTTTTATAAATACTCTTATCATGATGTGAACACTACTGCTAATTCATTTAAATTGCAAGAAAAAGGGAGAGAAGGTCTACAACACACGTTATTTCTATTCAACATGTAAAGGTGTTGGGTACGTAAGGGCAGTGATAAAAACTTTTGTCTTCACTCTAAGATTCCTAAAGGTGATATACGTGTTTTATTGTTGGAGTTAACTCTCTACAATACTCAGCAAAATAAGATCTGTGACAGTTGAAATACTCTTTTTCAAAGCACATAAGAGCCACATTCTCTTTATCAACTAACGACCCAATGATTCGTACTGCTTCATCGTTATTTGGTAGAACTACTTTTTTATACCAGTCAAACAGTTCTTCTTGCCTACCTACTGTTGCGAGTTCTTTTCTCTTATGTGAGGGTATACCCACTTCTGGTAAAGACCTATACTTTATGCCTGCCTTGGTTAAGGCCTCTATGAATGCCCTCTTTCTAAATTCTAGACGCATTGAAAATGCGTTTTTCCGTACATCAACAAGAATCTTGACGTTATGTTTTATGAGTTGTTGAAGAAAACCGTCAATTGTCATTCCTTCATATCCAATTGTATAGAGTCCTCTAAGAGAGTTTTTTACAGAAGATTGTTCATTGTTTATTCTCTTCTCAAGAGAAGCATTTTCATCGAATCTATGAAGAATTTGACTCCTGATTCCATAAAAGGGGACCTCATTATGAATAAGCTCAATTAAATTATCATCATCAACATGTTTATATGTGTGCAATAAAGAGGATAAAACATGTTCATCATCAGCTTTTAAGGTATACTCTTTTGATAGCAGGGATGTATGTGAAGTAGTAAGAAAGGAATCAAATGGAGTCTCCCCCTTTGTTAATGAGAGATAATTTGAATCCAAAAGAGTGTTTTGATCTTGATGTAGACTGTTTGAATAGCAACCAAAGGCTGATGGGATAAATTCATAATAAGAGGCATGCATCTTCTCCATTAATAAGAACATAAGTTTATGTAATCGGACAACAGATAACAAAACATCTGACTGATCCACTAGGTTAAGAAGAAGTTTTTGGCGATATAGTATTCGTCTACCCATTGTGCGTTATCCCGTGTCTTCTTGCTGTATGAATCAACATAACCACATTATTTGTCGTACTACATGATACATCTATGTTCTCGCATGAGATGAATGTGAGTTTATCTTCTCATGGATACATAACTTTTCCTCAATACTTGATTGTTTAACTCTACTGCTCATAAGTGTAACTTGCAAGAAAAAGGCCCCCTTCACCCCGTTTCTGTTAAAGACGTGGGAAAAGGAGGCCTCGATAGCGGCGAAGGGACTCGGACCCCTGACCGAACGGATATGAGCCGTTTGCTCTACCAACTGAGCTACGCCGCCATAGACAACAGGCGTACTATAAAAAAGAATTCACTAACTGTCAATAGAGGCTGGCTAAGACGATGAGAGAGTTTTGGTATGTGAGGTGTAATGAGATCTCTTCTTGCTCAAAATAGAGTGTTACTAACGTTTGATTTCCTCTGCGTTGGGTGTTAGCTACAACAATTTGAGCGGGAAGCACTGAGGCCAATAGTGGATCATATGTATTACTGATAAGAAATCGTGCAGATGGGTCGACATATTGCTCGTACCACTGAAGTGAATACTCACTACCAAATGCTTCATAACAGAGTTGAATAATATCATCAGCTGCACGTAAAGGATCCGCTAAGAGCCCAATAACGTGGTGTTGTGGCATCACTGACGTAAATGGTTCATCAATCATTGCCTCTTGCAACGTTGCATACGAGTAAAGAGGAAATGAATAAATTACCAATATAAGTGCTAAAACGGACAATGTTCTCATGTTCATATCATCTAACGATTCGGTTTGTATGTCAAACTCTATAGACAAGCACCTATCCATTATGTACGATGATTTTGATGAATAATGCTTCGTTAAACCCCTATTTTGAATACCTTCACAAAGATTTTCATCACACCTTGAGAGACCCTTTGTGGAAAGATATCTTTTTGACCCCTTCGTTAAAGAGATTAACCCAATATGGTGCTATGCAAAAGCTCAGGCACATTTTGCAACTTGGTCCTACTTCCTTATTATATCCAGGAGCTGTTCACACCCGTTATGGTCACTCTTTAGGAGTTTATCATGCAACAAGGCTTTTTATGCTCTCTTTGGCATCTAAGACCTTGCCTTTGGATATCACACGGCAACAACTTGACGCTCTATTAGTAGCCGCATTACTCCATGACCTCGGACATTTCCCTTATGCACATGCTTTAAAAGATGTTGTTGTTGCTCAGCATGAAGCCTTAGGTGCTCAACTCATTGCCCAAAATCAAGAGATTAAAGAGATCATTGAACACGACATTGAAACCGATACTACGTTAGTTCAAGAGATTATTGACACCACAATTCCAACCAATGACCCCATAACTCTCTTATTTAGAAATATCTTATCTGGAACACTCGACCCCGATAAAATCGATTATCTAAGTCGAGATGCCCTGTATTGTGGTGTCCCCTATGGGATACAAGATGCTTCGTATGTTATTCGAAACTTAGTTGTTACCCCCTCATTGGACATAGGATTAGAGAGCGATGCAATTGGCTCAGTGGAACACCTCTTATTCTCTAAATATTCAATGTATCGAAATGTTTATTGGCACAGCGTCGTTCGTAGTGCTACTGCGATGATTAAAAAGGCTTTCTTAGTCGCTCTTAAAGAGGGATCCTTACAAGAAGAAGATGTTTATCATTTGGATGATGACTCATTTCATCATCTGTTAACCCAATCAAAAACCTCCCCTACTGCCTCGTTGTTTGAAAAAGTTCGAGAAAACAAACTACTTAAAGAGCGAGGTACGTTTGATCTTTCTGAGGAAAATACTTCTTTAACCTCATTTACAAAACGAGAAGAGACCGAACGCCATGTGTATGAAGAGCTACGCTCTACCTATCCTCAATTACATGAGTATGAGGTCATTATTGATGTTCCTGAACCTATAAGTTTTGAAACAGAGATTCAAATTAAAGTCGACTCAGATACCTTTGTCCCATTTAGTGAAGTTTCATCTCTGTTTAGTAACGACGGGGGAAAAGTATTTTCCTCATCACTACGCAAAGGTCGTCTCTTTCTCCCCTCCTATGTAGAGAAAAATCTCTCTCAAGCTATCTGTTCTGAGGTAACAAAGTAACATGGGCGACTCTTATTCTCATTATCATTGGAAAGACCTCATTGAAACACGCATACCTCCTCAAGTCATGAGATTTGTAAAACAAACAGGAAGAGCTATCTTTCGATACGGGATGATTAAAGAGGATGAAAAAGTCTTATTAAGTGTTTCTGGAGGGAAAGACTCTTTAGCATTAGCATTTGCTTTAGCGGTAAGACGCTCTTGGCTCCCTATTAACTACTCTCTTGAAGCTGTGATGATTAACTGGCTCGAACACCCAATCAGTGATGAAGCAAAAGAGCAGTTACACCAATTTTTTGATGCCTTAGAGATTCCCCTTCTCATCAAAGATGAAGTTCAATACCCAGAGAGCTTCAAAGGGGATTTTAATTGTTATTTGTGTTCACGTAATCGGCGTCGTATTTTATTTGATTATGCTGATGAGCACGACATATCTCTCATTGCAATGGGGCATCATCTTGATGATCTTATTGAAACAAGTTTACTTAATTTATCAAGTAGAGCCTCTTTTACAACGATGCAACCAGTTCAAGAGTTTTTTAAAGGAAAATTGCACATTATTAGGCCAATGATTGAGGTTCATGAGCACACCATTGCTTCGATAGCCCAAAAATGGCAATTCCCTGTAGTAAAACCTGTCTGTCCACACGATCAGAGCAATATTCGCTCTCGCATAAAGCCAATTGTAAAACAATTGGTTACTTTAGACCGAGATGCGAAAGAACATATATACAATGCACACCATTTTGACCCTCCCCAAAGGGGAGAAAAGATAAACAATGTTGCGGTGAAAACAAATTTACAGTAATCTAGGGAATGGAGTTAAAAGTATGGCACATATGAAAAAAGCGATTTCTTTTTGGTTAGTACTGGTTATTGTTGTAGGTTCGCTATGGGCGGCAAGCCCATCATACTTACACGTTGATCAAAACGGACCACAAAACTATTTCCAATTCAACGACAAAGGGATCCTTGTTGAACACAAAGACCCTCCTGTACAACTACAACGTGGTTGGATTCTTCTCTCAAATGAAGATCCAATTGTACTTCGTAGTTCAGACGTTACTGTCGTATTGGATAGTGAATCAATGCTCTCGATTGGGGAGACAGCATTTAACAACTTCTCCTTTTATCTTGTAGCAGGTTCGGCCTCCTTTTTGGCCGATACTCCTTTTAGCGGACTTTTTGCAGTAAGTACCCCAGTTGGGCACTACTCCTTCCGCGGTCCTGGAGAAATCTACGTCACATCAGATACCTCTGAGTTAGTCTTCTCTCTTGGTGGACAAGTTCAAGTTCGTAACGCTTTAACTCGAAAAACTTCGTTAGTCCCACAGTTTGCCTACCTCGATTTAGCTGATCCATTTATGACGGCAAAACCTATTTCTTTACAAACCTTTGAAAGAATGTCTTTGCAGCCAGACAAAGCTGCTGCTCGAGTCTTAAAAGCAGATACTACAGTTCAACAGCTCACTACTGCTAAAGTAGAGGAGATTGTAAAAGCTGAGGTAGAAGTTGCAAAAACACCAGTTGAGAAAAAGCCTATTATCACCATTGATGAAAAGTTTTTAGGAACTTCTGTACAAGAGCCTAAAGGTGAAGTCATCGGAGAAACTCAAGGCTTAACCATCTCAGCTTTCATTCCTGAACCTACTGAGAAAGAGGTAAGTGCACCTGTTGAGGTAGAAGCGAGTCTCCCTCCTGTAGAGTATGACTCATTGTTCATCGCACACACCAATGACATCCTTGGTGAATTACATAGCGGAATTGGTTTTGCTCGATTAGCCACACTTGTTCAGTGGGGTCGTAGTGCAACTGATGCAACGCTCCTTTTAGACGCTGGTAACAGTGCAAGTGGCACACCTGTAGTTGAAACACTTGGTGGAGAGCCAATTGGAGTGCTATTTGACCTTCTTGGCTATGATGCTGTCGCGTTAGGGGAAGCTGATTATGCCTATGGAATTGATCAACTAAGGATGGCAAAAGAGATTGCAGATGATTACTCTGATGTAAACATCTTGGCTGCAAATGTGTTGGATCTCCAAGGAAATGCTCTTTTTGACCAATACCACATCTACGATGTTGATGGGTATAACGTTGGTGTCATCGGGGTCAGTAACCCACCACAGAGCGTCACAGATGTAATCTCCTTTAGCTCTGAGATGGTCGACTATGCTCAAGAACTCGTCAACTTCGTTAATAATCAATCAGATATAGTTGTTGTTCTTGGACAAGCTCCTGTTGATGCCGATCTCATTGCACAAGAGTTAGATAATATTGATCTTATAATCACTTTAGCAGATCAACAAACACATACGGTGAATAACACTCTTATTGTTGCGAATAAACCACGCTTAGAGAGTGTTGGTATTGTTGAAGCTCTGTTTGAGAATAAGAGCCTTATTGGTCTTTATCCTTATGAAGTGCCTT
The DNA here is from genome assembly GCA_041655255.1 of Sphaerochaetaceae bacterium. Lineage (GTDB taxonomy): Bacteria > Spirochaetota > Spirochaetia > Sphaerochaetales > Sphaerochaetaceae > JBBAFS01. Next base: position 8,581 of record JBBAFS010000026.1, on the reverse strand, counting down.
CTTCTGTTGTAGATAATCCTTCTAATTTTGATTTAGCTAGAGAATTTGGAATTAATTACGTAGAAGAAGATGCCGATGTTGCTGCATATATTCGTCAACAAGAGAGCCAATATGTAGCACTCACTACTTCTGCTCCCGAACCAGTAAAAGAGATAGTTCAAGAAACAGTTGTTGAGCCTAAAGTTACTCCAATTGAACCTCCTCAAGTAACATTAACAGTCATTGAGGAAGAGAAGGTAGATGCTGAGGCTAAAGACATTGTTGTTGCCTCAGAAGAGGAAATTGATGAACGACTTACTGTGAAGGGCTCACAAGGTCTTACAACCAGGGAAGATGTTCCTGTCGCTACTCCTCCAATGGATTGGGGCGTAAGTACTACTTTAAGTGTTGTACAACAAGGCTTAGAAACTCCTTTACATACACTTGTTGGTGTTTCAGTAAAACCATTTTTCAATCACAAGCAATTCTCACTTGGTTTGCAAGCATACTTTTTAACTGAATATAGTTTGTTTAATTATCACAATTATGATGTAAACAACTTCACCTACGATAGTGATGAAATGTTAGATATCGTTGCTGATAGTTTCAGATTTGTTGATTATGTACGATATGGTACTCCAGGTTCTTCTTTCTACCTCAACATTGATCGCTCAAGTGATATGAATTTTGGTCTCAGAAGTGTTATCAACCGTTTCAACCCACCAAAAGAGCACTTAAGTGTATATAGCTCCATGAAGATGGGTTCGGTTGGTGTTGAACTCTTTTTAGATGATCTTGAGTTACAAGCTTACCGAGACGGGGAAGCTCAAGTTGGAGCTGCTCGTGTATCGATCGACTTTGGAAGAGCTTTCACATTAGGAGTTGGCTCCCTCTTTAGCTTTGATGATGATTTCACTGGTATTGCCTACCCCTCTTTAGATGTTGCTTGGAAAATTAGCGATACTCGTAAGATGGGCTTCACCTTATTTGGTGAATTAGCAACTAAACTCAATATGTCAGATTTCTCAGTAAAAGATTTCTTAGATACTGATTCTGATAACGTGAGTGACATGTTCCCCAACTTCTTAGCAACTATTGGCTTGGATGTTCGTACCCTCTCGTGGAATTTCCGCTTTGCAGGAAATGTTGAACAAAGAGATGATGAGAGTCTTCTCTCCTTTAACGCATTTAACAATACCCACTACTCTGCTCAACCACTGTTAGATAACTCTGAGATGGTGTTCACCGCGTATGGTGAAGCAGAATATGTTGGCTCTTCGTTCTCATTTAGAACAAGTTATGTTCTACCATTAACTTCATCCTTTGCAGCAATTGTTCCGCTACAAACAGATGCTGCTGTTGAGGGAGATTTGTTTAGTATAGAAGTTGGCCACACTGGAAAACACTTAGAGGCAAAAGCTGGATTAAGACGCTTTGGATTTATCAGCGCTGTGAAAGATCTTGCTTCAGTAAGTGGTGGAGTGACTGAGTGGTATGATGGAATAAAAACGTTCTTAACAGGAGATGGAAAGGCAGTTGCACAACCATTTGTCTCACTTTCGTATCGTCATGGTCTTTTTGCCCTTGGCGGAGAGTTAGCTATGACTTCTGTTGATTCAACGTATGCTCCTCAGTTAAGTCTTTATTCAACCGTGACCGTTGGTAAACAAGCAATTAGTGAGGCAACTGATCCTACATACAGTAGTGCTGTGTTCACACAAAAGAAAGATACTTCAAAAGGAATTAACTTTGAGGGATCACTTTCTAGTGCATACATGCGTAATATTGCCATCGGTGGTACTGATACAAGCTACTACTACTATGTGAATCCTGTTATCCGAGTCTATAAAGACTCTGCTTTCTCAATTGGAATTGGTCCTTCTTTAGTATTTGATTTAGATAACATCACACTCCCTGAAGACCAATTTGACTTTGGTTCCTCCTATAGTGGAGCACAAGCAACCTACGATACGATTACCGATGCTCTTGGTTTAATTGATCACATTACCATTGGTAATCACGACAGTGCCTTTAAACTTAATGTACAAAGTGGACAACACATCAGTATGGGACCAGTGGTTCAAAACCTTGTAGACTCTTCAGAAGCTCCTTTATACAAAGCTCTGGGATTAACATCATCGTTGAAAAGTACTCACGTTGATGCCGATTTCTTTGTGAATGATGTGAAAAATCCACAACTTGCTGGACTACGTTTTGCATTCAGAGCATTAAAGAACTACCAAGCTGAATTTGGTATTTCTGCTGTTACAAGTGCAGTGTTAAGCGACGAGCCCTCTTTTGATATGATTCCTACAGTTGATGTTCGTCTTCCACTGTTTGCTACAAGCAACAATAGTGTTGCTTTAAACGCTTCAGTTTCAACATTAGTTGGATTTGAAGATAATAAAGCTGAACTCTACTTACTTACAGGAGAGAATGGAAACTTCTTTGAACGCTTAGATAACTACCTTATCGCTGCCGGTGTTGATATGGAGTTTGGCTCCTTTGGTAGTAACTTCACGTTAGCTGCTCAAAAAGGCGCTCTCTCCTATGGGATGTTTAACCCAATGTTTAGTCGAGAACGCTCTGATCATCTTTTAGACACCCTTTCTGATGGACATACAGGAGGAATATTGGGTGATATGAGACTCAGTGCAGCAGCTTCCCTTTCCTACACTGGTAAAAAAGTCGATATAGCAACAACATACAACATTGGTATGACTGATGAGTATAAGTTTAACTTAAGTGATGATTTTTTCAGCATTGCAGCAACTACTGATTTGAAATGGTTCGATTTTGCAGTCACTTTTGCTAAACATGGTTTTGCCAGTGGCATCACTAATTTTATCGATTCAAATACTTCAGTTGTTGATAACCTCAGTTCATTCTTCTTTGGAGAACATGCTTTAATTGGTGGATCTCTAAGTATCACCCAAGGGCCTATTACCCTTACTGCAGGATTGTCAAATGCAAAATTCTTTAGTCCTGATAGTCCATCCTGGAACAGTGAAAAACCTTCACCTGGACAAGATTCAACTCACTTAGTGAGCATTGGAGCTACCATTAAGGTATTTTAACTGATTGATACGTATGACAAGCTGCCCCTCTGGAGAGGGGCGGCTTTTTTATGGTAGATTACGGTATGAGCAAAATAGCTATATTAGATTCGTTAGTAGCTCAACGAATTGCAGCCGGAGAAGTTATTGAGCGTCCAGCAAGTGTCGTTCGGGAGCTTTTGGATAACGCTCTTGATAGTGGTGCTACTGAAATAAGTGTTATTTTAGTCGATGGTGGGACCTCTCGTATTACTGTGATTGATAACGGGAGTGGTATCGCATCTGATGAATTAGCATTAGTATGCCAATCGCATGCAACAAGTAAAGTATCTACTTTAGAGGATTTATATAATCTCACTTCTATGGGCTTCAGAGGTGAAGCTTTATACAGTATCGCAGCAGCAGCTAAAGTAACCATTGCCTCAAAAAAAGAGGGAGATGAAGCAACAACTATCGTGGTTGATAACTCATCTGTAGGTAAGATATCCCCCGGTGGTCCTTTAAAGGGAACTCGGGTCGATGTTGAAGATTTGTTTATGTATGTTCCTGCTCGTAAGATGTTTTTAAAACGAAACTCTACTGAGTATACTATGTGTAAAAATGTCTTTATTGAAAAAGCTTTAGCATTTCCAGACATTAGTTTTAAGTTATATGATGAAAACCGCCTTACGCTCTCTTTTGAACCTTCATCTTTACATCAAAGAGTTATCTCTTCTCTCTCGACTGATAAACGAGTAACTCCAACTGACATGATTGAAATAAGTGATGAGGGTGCACGTTTTAGTTTTGTCGCTATTACCACCAGTGGGGCATCATACCGTAATGATCGTAGCCACATAAGAGTCTATGTCAATAAGAGGGCCATTGATGAGTATGCTTTAGTACAAGCTGCAAGTTATGGCTACAAAGAACTGCTTCCTGGAGGGGCATTCCCCTACTCGTATCTCTTTATAACAGTTGATCCTGAATTAGTTGATTTTAATATCCACCCAGCTAAACGAGAAGCAAAGATTCGTAACCTCGCTGAGATCCATCACAGCGTCACTTCCACTTTGCGTAAACAACTACCTCAACAATTAGCACATGTCTCACTAAAGAGTCCTTCTAGCTCACCACAACAAGAGTTGTACTATACTCCCAAAGGGACTTCTACTTACGACACACTTTTCTCCCCTGCACCACGCACTTACAATCGTCCTAGCGATGATTCGTGGTTTGAACGGGCAAAAGAGGTATTACAACAAAAACAAGAAGAACCACACACTCGTAGTTCTTATAACTTTCATTATATAGGGCAACTCTTTACCCTCTTTTTGTTAGTAGAAAAAGATGATTCATTGTACCTCATAGATCAACATGCAGCTCATGAGCGCTTATTATACGATCAAATTCGGAGTGATAAGGGAGTTCAACATCTCATGCTCCCCATTGAATTTGAGGTAGAGTACTCAATTGATCAATTTTTACTCCACAATTCTGAAAAGTATGCTACCTACGGGTTAACTCTTAAAAAGAAGGGCGACTTGAGGTGGGAACTCACAACGATTCCATCGCTATGGAAGTCGATTGAAAAAGATGTAATTGCCTTTATCACCTCTTTTAGTGCTACTGATCCTCAAGAGTTAGAGAAGCGACTCTACTCCACTATTGCATGTCGAGCAGCTGTAAAAGCAGGTGATGCAGTAGATATGTATACAGCTGAGGCGTTAATTCAACAAGTCTTTGATTTAGAGAATCCAGTGTGTCCCCATGGACGGGTATTTGTTATTGAGATTACCAAAGAGCAGTTGTATCAGAGTGTTGGTCGCATTATATAAGGCGATTGCGTATGACGTATAAGATGCCACTAGGACGATCAAAGTAGCGCTGGATGATAAGTTCTGCTTCACTACTCTCTTTCTCATCTACTAAAACCCCATCCTTGTTGTACACTTGTTTTGTAAAAGAGAATTGATCAATCACCTCAGACAAAGAGCTTTGATGGTATTGGTCAACTAAGTGTTGAACTACCTTCGTATTTGGCAAGTAGTGAGAAACGAGATGTACTTTTTGCCCATCTTCACTATACAACGTGATCTCATACTCTCCGCTTTCTGCTTCCACCTCAGGCGGGTACAAAAGATCTAGGGCAATTAAAGAGCGTCTTGATCCTATCTCAACTACTGAGAGATGTTTCTTCCATGTGTACTTTCCAGTAGGGGAAGCGAGGTGTACTTCGTAATTTTTCCCTTCACTGAGAGATTGATCTTGTAGTAATAACACTAATGCATCACTGAGGTATAACTCTTTCTGAGGAGAGAGAGAGAGGACAATACTTTGAAAAAGCTGGGCATCTTGAAGTTCAAGGCTTTCACGAGAGCATGAATGAAATAAAAGAGTCGTAATGAGTATGACAAAGAAAAAAAGATAAGAGGCTTTAGTTTTCACCCTCTTCTCCAAGAGCCTTCAGGTGCATCGTCACTGGATTAGCATATGATAAAAGTACTGTTTTGGTAAGATCGTCTGAGAGACCTTTGTATCGATGGAGGAATTTTTTTGTGTGAAGAGATTCATACTCTTTCTCAAAACGGTTGGTGTTGTGGATGGTATCGTAGGCAAAGTAGTTTGTGTCCCACAATCGGTAGTTAGTGTGAATTTGTTGATCAATGATAGATGCAACGTGTTGAGGGTCAGTAAACTCCCCTTCTAACTTTTTACCAAAGGAGATGTGAATATTTCCTTTGTAACGACGTATCCCACGAAGCATATGAACCACATCTTCATATTTCTTTTTCTCATACGTTCCGTGGAGTTTTTTAGAGACCTCTTCACGCCCCTTATTGATATCGTTGGGGTCATATTGGTAACTAATAGCCACTGGCATGATATTCATCTTATTCATTAAATCGCTAAAACTCATCTTCGATTGTTTGTAGGAGAGGTATAGCATTTTAATGATTGCAGAGTTAGTTAAGTCGATGCCATCTTTTGCTCGTCCACTTTTTTGAGCCACCCAGATCGATTTCTTTGCTTTAGTAATTAATTCCACAAAGTAGCGTGAAAGTCTAAGAGATTCTACATACTGATCTCTCATTGAGAGATTTCGTTTTACTGTCACTCCCCCATTGAGTTTAAACATATCAGTAGTAAATTGGTTTACTAAAAGGTTATCACCAATAGCCATTTCACATATTGGGTAATCTAATTTTAATAAAGCATAATCTAACAGTGCACAATCGAGAACAATATCTCGGTGGTTACTGATATAGAGATAGGGGGTGTTCGGATCGAGATTCTCATGTCCACTGAAGGTAAATTCATTAATTGAGTTTCCCTCAATAATGGGTAAAAAGACCCCTGCAGTAATAAGGCGCTGAAAATCATCGTACGTGCGTACTTGGTCCAATAGTGGTGGAATCACCTCTTTCATCTTCATGCTCTTCCACTTCGTTTTTAAGAAGTTTCCAGCATAAATAACTTCAGCAAGATTATCTAAAAATTGAGGATAGGCTTTAATTCTATTGACAGCATCGATAATATCTTGCCCTTCGTAGGGGGCGATATCACGATACTTCGATTTATCCATTAATTAAAACTCCACGTTCAGAGACTTCATATACTGAGCACGCTCCCACTGGGTCGGATCATCCATTCTCTTATGAGCTAACTTCCCTCTAAAATCGACAAAGTCGTTAAACTCGTGACTATCCATCCAAGTGAGTAATTCATTGTTCATCTGTTCGATGACTTTGTGTCCCCCTTTCATAATAGGAGAGACAATTTGAACTGCTTTGGCACCTGCTAATAACATTTTTATGAGGGTATCCCCACTATGAATACCGGTCGATGCACAGATATCTGCATTGAGGTAGGCCGATAATAGTGCTGTCCACTGCATAGCTTCAGCATAATCTGCCGGGTTACTTAACACGACTGAACTTTTAGTTGTTAATTTTTTAATGTCGATATCGGGTTGGTAAAAACGGTTAAATAAAACTAATGCTTCTACTCCCATCTCATCAAATTGTTTAATAACATGTGCTAAAGCGGTGAAATGTGATCCCATCTTAATTGAGAGAGGAATAGTTGTCCGATTTTTCACCTCTTGCACTACACTCATATATTCCTCTTCGATATCACTCGCTGTACGAGAGAAATCTGATGGGAGGATATAATAATTAAGCTCTAACGCATCGGCTCCACTTTCGCTAAAACGGTCAACATAGTCGATCCAAGACCCCATGTGTTTACAGTTAATGGAGGCAATCACAGGAATTTCTAATGAAGAAGAGGCCTGATCAATCGTCTCAAGATAGGCATCAATGTAGTGATTTTTTGAGATCTCTGAGAGAAAATCGACCCCATCGGTATGGGCGATAAATCCTTCACTCTCTTTCATCATTTGAGCAGAATCAAAATCAATTTGTTCTTCGAATATCGACTTTACAACTACTGCCCCTGCTCCACTATCTTCACATTTTTTCAGTCTATCCAAAGAAGAGGTCAAAGGGCTACTACCAACAATAATTGGATTTTTCAATTCTAGGTTACAGTATGTTGTTTTTAATCGACTCATAAGTTCCTCCACGACTCATCATAGCTAAATTTGTGGGTGATGTACAGAGAAAAAGGCCGCTAGAAGCGGCCTCTTATTTAGTGGTTTTACCACTTATGCTCCAATAATGAGATCAACTAATGCATTAAGGGCATCTTTGTAGTTCTCTAAAGGAACACTAATGAGACTCTTTACTGGAAGAAGTTGTCCTACGATCTCAAAGTCGATACCTTTTGAATTAAGGAGGTTGGTTACTGAAGAGAGAAGTTTTTTCTCAGCTTTAATCCCCTCTCCTACAATGCCAATTAATGCTCTTTGAGCACTGATAGTGACACTATCGACATCTAAGCTTTTTAAGAGAGTCTCTTCTAAGGCTTTTGCCTGATCATCTTCAATCTCTGTTCGTACGTAGTAGACGACGGTATCAAAAGCATCAACAGTAAGATCGACTTTGAGTTCATGTTGTTGTAATGCACCTTCAATAGCTTTGAGCTTCTCTGGGTAACGTTTTAACATGAATGCATCGACAGTAATACTTCGATACGGTTTTTCACCAGATACCCCAACAATAGGATCGATTGTAGTATCTCGAGTTGGAGTAATCATAGTCCCTTTAGCACTAGGGTCATTGGTGTTTTTCACATTAATAGGGACACCAACACTACGAACTGGGGCAATAGCATCTTCGTGGAAGACACTCGCTCCAATGGTTGCTAACTCACGAATCTCTTTGTAGGTCATATGATCCATGGGTCCTGCATTTTTTGCAATACGAGGATCAGCGATAAAGATACCTGAGACATCGGTCCAGTTCTCATACTTACTTGCTCCAATAGAGCGAGCTGCAATAGCTCCTGAGATGTCTGAACCACCTCGACTAAATGTTTTTACATTATTATCTGGTCCTGTCCCATAGAAACCTGGAATGACAATACCACCATCAATGTGAGAAAGGCGCTTTTCGGCCAAGTCGTAGGTAACTTCATCGACTCTGCCATCATCAGTTAAACGG